>JAQTVS010000149.1 GCA_028706735.1 Thiomonas sp. | reverse complement strand
GAAATTGCCCGATGGCACGGTAAGCGCGCAAAAACGTTTCCTGCGCCACATCTTCGGCCAGCGCCGGATCGCGGATGAAGCGCAGCACCAGCCGGTAGATTCGACGCTGATATTTCGCGACGAGCAGATCGAATGACTTCTGATGCCCCGCCTGAACCTGCTGCACCAGGACGGCATCGCTTTGTGTGTCTTGCTCCACCGGGCTTTAATGAGACAGTGCGCCCAGGCGCAGTCGCAGTTCGCGAAAAATACCGGGTTGGATGTCACTCGGAATGGGCAAAACAACGCGGCCCTTGGCGGTCAGGCCAAGCACCAGCAACAGCCCGGGCAGCACCATGCTGCGCACTTGCAGCATCTCTTCCAGGCCGTCGCCGCGCTGCAGTCTCCAGCCACGCTCCCCATGAAACAGCGTGAATGCGCGGATCGTCCAGTAAGGATATTGCGCGGATTGGATCGCGAGGAAAATGGCGGCAGCGAACGCGGCCATCAGATTGAGCGAATCGGTATCCCGCCAGACCCAGATCGTCCAGCCCGCGGCAAGCAGCGACGCGGCACTGAACAGTCCGAGCAGCAGATGCCAGCGGCCGAAGTGTTCGACCCGGATTTGCAAGGGTGCAAGGGTCTTCATACGACAAGGTCAGAAAAACGTGGGGTGCGCGCTGCGCTGTGGTCGCCCATAACGGAAACCTCGTGGTGGCCCAATTAAACGCGCTTGAACAAGAGCGATCCGTTGGTGCCGCCAAAGCCAAAATTATTTTTCAGCGCGTAGTCGATCTGCATGTCCCGCGCGGTATTGGCGCAGTAGTCCAGATCGCATTCCGGATCGGGCGTCTGCAGATTGATGGTGGGCGGACAGACCTGATGGTGCAACGACAGCACGGTGTAGACAGACTCCACGCCGCCAGCGCCGCCGAGCAGATGCCCGGTCATGGATTTGGTGGAGTTCACCACCAGCTTGTAGGCATGCTCGCCAAAAGCGAGCTTGATGGCGTCGGACTCGTTCTTGTCCCCCGGCGGGGTGGAAGTGCCGTGCGCATTGATCATTTGCACCTGATCGGGCGCCACCTCGGCGTTCTTCAGCGCCAGCAACATGCTGCGGCGCGGGCCATCGGTGTTGGGCATGGTGATGTGTCCCGCATCACCGCTCATGCCAAAGCCGACCAGTTCGGCGTAAATCTTCGCGCCCCGATTGACGGCGAGTTCATAGTCTTCCAGCACCATGACACCAGCGCCCTCACCGAGGACAAAACCATCGCGATCCTTGTCCCACGGGCGACTCGCGCCGGTCGGATCGTCATTGCGCGTGGACAGGGCGCGCGCTGATGCAAAACCACCGATGCCCAAGGGCGATACCGTGGCCTCTGCGCCGCCTGCCACCATGACGTCGGCGTCCCCGGATTCGATGAGGCGCGCGGCCAGGCCGATGGCGTGCAGGCCCGTGGTGCAGGCCGTGACGACGGCCAGGTTCGGTCCCTGAAAACCGTATTCGATGGACACATGCCCGGACACCATATTGATGATCGACGCCGGCACAAAGAACGGCGTGACGCGGCGCGGGCCGCGTTCAAGCAATTCCTTGTAGGTATTTTCGATCAGCGGCAGGCCGCCGATGCCCGAACCGACCAGCACGCCGACGCGCTCTGGGTCGAGCCCGGCCTGATCGATGCCACTATCACGCACTGCCTGCATCGACGCAGCGATGCCGTAGTGAATGAAGGTGTCCATATGCCGCGCTTCTTTGGCCGAGATGTATTGCGTCACATCGAAATCGCGAACCTCCCCCGCGATCTGCACGGAATAGGCCGAGGCATCGAATTTGGTGATGCGCCCGATGCCAGACCGGCCCGCGAGCAGATTCGCCCAGTTGTCATCCAGCGTGTTGCCCAGCGGGGAAACCGCGCCCAGGCCAGTAATCGCAATTCGTCGGCGAAGAGTCATGTGAAATCAGGCGAGCCGCGCCAGTGCAGGACGCATGGACGCGAGCATTAGTGAGTCAAAACAAGATGGATTCAAAACAAGGTCGGTCAAGGTGCATGGCCGATCAAAGAAATCGGCTCTGCAATCCAACTTTCTATCAGGCCTTGTAGTGCGCTTTGGCGTAGTCAACCGCCAATTGCACGGTCGTGATCTTCTCGGCGTCTTCGTCGGGAATCTCGATGTGGAATTCGTCTTCCAGCGCCATGACCAGTTCGACCGTGTCCAGAGAATCGGCGCCCAGATCATCCACGAAGGATTTTTCGTTGGTCACCTGGTCTTCGGCAACGCCCAGTTGCTCGGCGATGATCTTTTTGACGCGCTGTTCGATGTCACTCATTGAAACCTCCAGTGGAAATGTGAAAAATTTTAGCAAGCGCAGACGCTGCTTTGGCGACAGGCCGAGAGCATAACCCCGCCTGGCGACGGCACAGCGCGTTTTCGCGCAAACTCATTGCATATACATGCCGCCATTGACGTGCAAGACGGCTCCAGTGATATACGCCGCCAGCGGCGACGCAAGAAAAGAAACAGCGTGCGCGATTTCCTCGGGCTTGCCCAGGCGGCCCAGTGGAATGCGCGCCAGCATCGGCTGGGTTTGCGCCTCGGTCAAGCCGCGGGTCATGTCGGTGTCGATGAAGCCCGGCGCCACACAGTTGACGGTGATGTTGCGGCTGCCCAGCTCTTGCGCCAGCGCCCGGCTCATGCCGGCCACGCCGGCCTTGGCCGCAGCGTAGTTTGCCTGCCCCGGGTTGCCGGACGCGCCGACCACCGAGGTGATGTTGATGATGCGTCCATAGCGCTGTTTCATCATGGTGCGCATGACTGCGCGCGACATGCGAAACACGGCGCTGAGGTTGGTGGAGAGCACGGCGTCCCAATCGGCATCGCTCATGCGCATCGCCAGCATGTCGCGGGTGATCCCGGCGTTGTTCACCAGAATGTGCAGCGCGCCTTCGGCCTTGACGACCGCATCCACCAGCGCTGTGCTGGCCAGGGCATCGTTGACATCAAGCACCGCGCCTCGGCCGCCGTGGGCCTTCAGAGCCTCCGTAATGGCCAGTGCGCCGGATTCGGAGGTTGCAGTGCCAATGACGCGCACGCCTGCCGCTGCGAGATCGGCGGCAATAGCCGCGCCGATGCCGCGCGAAGCGCCCGTCACCAGCGCAATCTGCCCGGCTAGGGTGTGTGCGCTTGCGGGGTCAGGTGATGGATTGCTCATGCCAGGGCGGTTTGAATGGAAGAAATTGCGGACGTATCGTCCAGGGCGAATGATTGCAGCGCGGGATTGATGCGGCGCGACAGGCCATGCAGCACTTTACCCGGGCCGCATTCCACCAACGTGGTACAGCCCATCTGCGCCATGGCCTGCACGCATTCGACCCAGCGTACCGGATGACAGGCCTGGCGGGCGAGCGCGTCGCGAATCGCCTGCGGCTCAGCGGGGTGCGCCACGTCGACATTGTTGATCAGGGGGATGCTGGGCGCCTTCATGGGCACATTTTGCAGGTAGGCGCGCAACTGCTCGGCAGCGCCCCGCAGCAGGCTGCTGTGGAAGGGTGCAGACACCGCCAGGGGCAGAGCGCGCTTGGCGCCCGCGGCCTTGAGCACCTCGCACGCTCGCGCCACGGCAGCTTGCGTGCCTGCAATCACCACTTGTCCCGGCGAGTTGAAGTTGACGGCCTCCACGGCCTCGCCAGTGTCGTTTGCCGCTTGCGCACAGCCGGCGCGGACGGCATCGTCGTCGAGTCCGAGCACGGCGGCCATGCCGCCTGTCCCCACTGGAACCGCGTCTTGCATGGCCTGTGCGCGAAAACGGACCAGCGGCAACGCATCGGCAAGCGTCAGACTTTGCGCTGCGACCAGCGCGGTGTATTCGCCCAGACTATGCCCGGCGACGACGTCGGGCTTGCGCCCCCCCTCGGCCAGCCAGACGCGGTACAGCGCAACCCCTGCGGTCAGCATGGCGGGCTGGGTATTGGTCGTGAGGTTGAGCTGGTCCGCGGGGCCGTGGGCGATCAGTGCGGCGATATCCTGGGACAACGCGGCGCTGGCCTCCAGCAAGGTCTCGCGCACGGCGGGATGATCAGCCACCTTGTCGAGCATGCCGACGGACTGTGAACCTTGGCCAGGAAAGACAAAAGCAAATGTCATGGTGGAACAGGATGAGATCACAAAAACGGCAAAGGACGCGCGAACGCCGCTCAGAAATCGACGACTGCGGCGCCCCAGGTCAACCCGCCGCCGACCGCTTCGAACAACAGCGTGTCGCCGCGCTTGACTTGGCCGGAACGTACCGCGACATCCAGCGCAAGGGGAATGGACGCTGCCGAAGTATTGCCATGCTGATCGACGGTCACGACAATTTTTTCCGCCGGAATGCCGAGCTTTTTCGCGGTATGGGTCATGATGCGGATATTGGCCTGATGCGGCACCATCCAGTCCACATCGGCAGGTGTGCGATCTGCCTTGGCCAGGGCTTCGCGCGCCACATCCTCAAGCACATGCACCGCCTGCTTGAACACTGCCTGTCCGTCCATCTTCAGGAATGGGCTACCGGCAATCTCGCCGCTGGACACCCGGCCTGGCGTGCACAGAATCGATGCCTGGCGACCATCCGCATGCAGGGCGCTGGACAGCACGCCCGGCGTGTCGCTGGCACTAAGCACGGCGGCGCCAGCACCATCGCCGAACAGCACGCAGGTGGTGCGGTCGTTGAAGTCGAGAATATGGGAGAACACTTCAGCGCCAATGACCAGGGCATGGCGCGTCATGCCGCTGCGCACGAACTGATCGGCCACGGCCAGTGCGTACACAAACCCGGCGCATACCGCCTGGACATCGAACGCTGCGCCTCCGGCAGCACCCAGACGCCCCTGGATGAGCGCGGCATTGGACGGAAAAATCATGTCCGGGGTGGAGGTGGCAACAATGAGGAGGCCGATGTCCGCAGCCTGCAGGCCTGCGGCGTCGAGCGCGCGGCGCGCAGCCTGCTCGCCCAGATCAACGCTGGTCATGCCGGCATCGGCAAAATAGCGAAAGCGGATGCCGGTGCGCGCAACAATCCATTCATCACTGGTTTCAACGCCGCGTCTGGCCAGATCTGCGGCGAGTTCGTCATTGCTGACCCTGCGGGAAGGCAGCGCACTGCCGGTGCCGGATATTCTGGAATAGGAAGGCATGGAGCGATCGATCAGAGAAAAGGGCGAGTGCCGGGCAAGAACCTGAGAGCGAAAACCAGTCGCTCAGGCCGCAGGGGCAGGTGCGGCCACCGCGGGGGATGGCTCGTGCATGACTTCAAGGATGCGTTCAATCTGCCGCACGACATCGCCTTGCACCGCCTCCCGGGCGCGCTGCAACGCCTGTTCAAAGGCAAACGCGTCCGCGGAACCATGGCTTTTGATCACCAGGCCGCGCAAGCCCAGCAGCGCCGCGCCGTTGTAGCGGCGATGGTCGACGCGTTGGCGAAAACGCTTGAGCACGGGCATGGCGACCAAAGCCATCAGCTTGCTCAGGGGGGTGCGGGTGAATTCCTCGCGAATCATGCCCGAGAGCATCTGCGCCAGACCTTCCGAGGTTTTCAGCGCCACGTTGCCGACAAAACCATCGCAGACCACGATGTCGGTCGTGCCCTTGAAAATATCGTTGCCCTCGACATTGCCGTAAAACCGAAGGCGTCCGAGGGCGTCTGCCTCGCGCAGCAGTTCCGCCGCGCGCTTGATGATGTCGTTGCCCTTGATGACTTCTTCGCCGATATTGAGCAGGCCGACAGTGGGCTGCAGATGCCCGCCGGCGGCGGCATACGCCGTTCCCATGACGGCAAACTGCAACAGATGCAGCGGCTCACAATCGACGTTCGCGCCGAGATCGAGCATCAGCGTGCCCTGCCCTTTCTGGTTGGGCAGATAGGTGGCGATTGCCGGCCGCTCGATGTCATGCAGCGTCTTGAGCAGATAGCGCGCCACAGCCATGAGCGCACCCGTATTGCCGGCCGAGACGCAGGCTTGCGCCCGCCCATCGCGCACCAACTCAATGGCGCGGCGCATGGACGAATCCCGCTTGCGGCGCAGCGCGACCTCGACAGAATCATCCGAGGCCACCACTTCGCTCGCGGCCACAAACTCGACGCGCGCGTCTGCGTCGAGGTGGTGCTGCGCCATCTGTGGCGTGACCGCCTGGGGCTGTCCGACCAGCAGCAGCCGACTGTCCTGATGCTGCCGCAGGAATTGCGCGCAGGCAGGAACAATGGCTTGAGCGCCATGATCTCCGCCCATCACATCGACGGCCAGAGTGCAGGTCATGACATGAACCGCGCCAGATCAGTCCGCACGCAAGACAACGAGTCGCCCGGAAATTTCAAGCGACACATGGGGCGCAGGAGCAAGGCTTACTCGTCAGACTTGGTCTTGACGACTTTACGGCCACGGTAAAAACCGTTCGGGCTGATGTGATGGCGCAGATGCGTCTCGCCCGTGGTGGCCTCGACGGCCAGCGGCGGCGCGCTCAGGTGTTGATGCGCACGGTGCATACCGCGCTTGGAAGGTGATTTCTTGTTTTGCTGGACGGCCACGGCAATCCCCTGTGAAAAAGCTAAGCATTATATGCGAGCGCGCTTGGCCGCAGTGAAAGTTCCAGCAAGCAGACGCAGTGGCGTCCAAATGGGCTTGCACCCCACGTGGCCTGGCGCGCAGCGAAAGGCGCTCAGCGCTGCCTTGTCTTGCCCATCAGTTCGCGCAGGTTGGCGAAAGGATGCTGCCGTTCTTTTTCTGGCGCGGCAGCGTCGGGCGGGGCTGGACTCTGCTCTATCGCCTGGCTCTGCGGGCAAACCGA
>JAQTVS010000148.1 GCA_028706735.1 Thiomonas sp. | reverse complement strand
TCCAGCGCCTGATCCAGCGTCTTGCCCTTCACCCACTCCGTCACCAGAGACGACGAGGCAATGGCCGATCCGCAGCCATAGGTCTTGAAACGGGCATCCTCGATCACGCCTTGGTCATTCACGCGAATTTGCAGCTTCATGACATCGCCGCAGGCTGGCGCACCCACCATGCCGGTGCCGACCTGCGGGTCGTCCTTGGCAAAGGAGCCGACATTACGCGGGTTTTCGTAGTGATCCACAACTTTGTCGCTATAGGCCATGATGCGTTCTCCTTGGTCCAGTCCGCCGAAATGGCGCTGACGTTTGCGTTTTAATCCCGATTACTATTGTCGGCTATTCGGACAACCCTGATCGTGAAAGGTCTATGCGAGATCTGCGCGAGGTCAGCGCGAGGTCAGCGCGAGGTCAATGCGCCGCCCACTGAATGGTGCTGATGTCGATGCCTTCCTTGTACATATCCCACAGCGGCGAGAGGTCGCGCAGCTTGGCCACGCTGTCACGCAACTGGCGCACCGCGGAGTCGATTTCTTCCTCGGTGGTGTAGCGGCCGATGGTCATGCGCAGCGAGGAATGCGCCAACTCGTCGCTGCGGCCCAGGGCGCGCAACACATACGACGGTTCCAGGCTGGCCGAGGTGCAGGCCGAGCCGCTGGACACCGCGATGCCCTTGATCGCCATGATCAGCGACTCCCCTTCGACATAGTTAAAGCTGATGTTGAGGTTGTGCGGCACGCGGCGTTCCAGATCTCCGTTAACGTACACCTCTTCAATGTCTTTCAGGCCAGCCAGCAGGCGCTGCTGCAGCATGCGGGCGCGCTCGATTCCCGCGCCCATCTCGGCCTTGGCGATGCGGAAGGCCTCGCCCATGCCGACAATCTGGTGCGTGGGCAAAGTGCCCGAGCGCAGGCCGCGCTCATGGCCGCCACCGTGCATCTGCGCAATGAGGCGCACGCGCGGTTTGCGCCGAACATACAGGGCGCCAATGCCCTTGGGGCCGTAGGTCTTGTGCGAAGCCAGGCTCATCAGGTCGACCGGCCAGGCCTGCATGTCAATCGCCATCTTGCCGGTGGCTTGCGCCGCATCGACGTGGAAGATGATGCCGCGTTCCCGGCAGATGCGGCCGATTTCCGGAATGTCCTGGATCACGCCGATCTCGTTGTTCACCAGCATGACGGACACCAGAATGGTGTCGGGCCGCAGCGCGGCCTTGAACGCATCGAGGTCAAGCAGGCCGTCGGGCTGCACGTCGAGATAAGTGGCATCGAACCCGCGGCGCTCCATTTCGCGCACTGTGTCGAGCACGGCTTTGTGCTCGGTCTTGACGGTGACGATGTGCTTGCCCTTGCCTTGGTAGAACTCGGCCGCGCCTTTGATGGCGAGGTTGTTCGACTCAGTGGCGCCGGAAGTCCAGATGATTTCCTTGGCATCGGCGTTGATTAGTGCAGCCACTTGCTCGCGCGCCTTTTCCACAGCGGCCTCAGCCTCCCAGCCCCAGGCGTGGCTGCGAGACGCCGGGTTGCCGAAATGCTCGCGCAGCCAGGGAATCATGACATCGACCACGCGCGGGTCCACGGGCGTGGTCGCGGCATAGTCCATGTAAATGGGCAGATGAGGTGTGGTGGACATGATCGGAATGCTCAGGGAACGGTTTTTTATAAGGCTCAGCCCCGGCGCGCGGCGCCGGGCTGGCAGAACAATAAGCGGTCGGGCAGGCTTCAGCCGGGAAAACTCAACCCAGTCAACCCAGGGTCTGCGCCAGGTTGAACACCGAGTTGGGCGCCTTGACCTTGATCGGCTTGGCCGTCACCGGCAGCGACGACACGGGCTTGCGGGTGACCGCAACCTCTTCCACCGTCACGCCCTTGGCGAGGTTCTGCTCCACCAGCCCCTTGAGGTTGACGGAATCGAGAAACTCCACCATCTTGGAGTTGAGTTGCGCCCACAGGTCATGGGTCATGCAGGGCCCGGCGTCTTCGCCATGACAGTTTTCCTTGCCGCCGCATTGCGTGGCGTCGAGCGGTTCATCGACGGCGATGATGATGTCGGCAATGCTGATTTCCTCCGACTTGCGCGACAGGGTGTAGCCGCCGCCGGGCCCGCGCACGGAATCGACCAGTTCATGGCGGCGCAGTTTGCCGAAGAGTTGTTCGAGATAAGACAGGGAAATATGCTGGCGCTGGCTGATGCCAGCCAGGGTCACGGGGCCCAAATGTTGACGCATCGCCACGTCAATCATGGCGGTCACGGCAAAACGTCCTTTGGTGGTCAGTCGCATGGCGGCTCTCCTCAACATGAAAGTGGCGGCCAGTTGCAAGGTCTTGAGCCTTTGCCACAAGGGCTGCAGCGGACATTACACAGTGCCGGAATGAAAATACCCGACGGCAATCGAGTGGGAATTCTACAAATCCCGATCGTTTTCGTCAACAAATCAGATTTTTCTCGCGCGTCAAAGTTCCCTGGCCAGCAGGGTTTTTTTGGCGCTGCGAACGCAAACAAATGCGCTGGCAATTCAGCCATTTGTTTTATGCTTGTTTCGAAATGAATTCACAGAATCATTCAACATCATGCGACTGACCCTGCGACAGATGGAAGTGCTGGTGGAAATCGCGCACAGTCGCAGCGCCACGGCTGCCGGCGATACGCTGGCCATGTCGCAGTCGGCGGTGAGCGCGGCACTGGCGGAACTGGAAACGCAACTGGGCGAGCGTGTGTTCGACCGCGTGGGCAAGCGGCTGGTGCTCAATGATTCCGGCCGCCTGCTGCTCCCGCGCGCCATGGCCATACTCGACCAGACCCGTGGCATCGAAGCCCTGTTCAGCGCGGGCGCAGCCGCTTTGCGCATCGGCGCCAGCAGCACGGTGGGCAACGCCATCCTGCCCGACATCATGGCGTCCTTCTGCCGCGATTTTCCGGCCGCACAGTTCTGCCTGCGCGTGGGCAACACGCTGGCGATTGCCGACGCAGTGGCGCAGTTCGAGGTCGATCTCGGCCTGGTCGAAGGCGCCTGCCACCGCGATGATCTGGTCATTCGCCCCTGGCTCAAGGACGCGCTGGTCGTGGTGTGCGCGCCAGACAGTCCGCTGGCCGGCCGCGAAGTCAGCCTGGACGAGCTGCGCGCAGCGCGCTGGCTGCTGCGCGAACCAGGCTCGGGTACGCGCGAAACCGTTGAAACGCTGCTGCTGGAACATTTGCAGGGCTTCGAGCAGGCCATGGTGCTCGGCAGCTCCGAATCCATCCGTGCCGCCGCCATCGCCGGGCTAGGCCTGACCTGCATTCCGCGCCGCCTGGTGCGCGACGCGCTGAAGGGTGGCCGCTTGGTCGTGGTGCGCAGCCCGCTCCCGGCCATGCACCGCTCGCTCTACATCGTGCATCACCAGAAAAAGACGTTCTCGCAAGCCCTTGCCCGCTTTTTGCAGTTCTGCCAGGACTGGCAAGACGACACCGCCCCCATCTGAAACCCCGCGCACTTCTTCCCCATGAGCCAACCCACAGCCCCCCTAAGCGCCCCCCGCCTCACCTCGCTGTCGCATGGCGGCGGTTGCGGCTGCAAGATCGCGCCGAACGTCCTGGCCGAAATCCTGAAAAAGCACGCGCCGCTCCTGTCCCGTCCCGAAGCCCTGCTGGTCGGCACCGAGTCGTCCGACGACGCCGCGGTCTATCTGCTCAACCCTGAACAGGCGCTGATCGCCACCACAGACTTTTTCATGCCCATCGTCGACGATCCATTCGACTTCGGACGCATTGCCGCAACCAATGCCATCTCGGATGTCTATGCCATGGGCGGCACTCCCATCATGGCACTGGCACTGGTGGGAATGCCTATCGGAGTCATCCCGCTCGACACCGTGTCGGCCATCCTGCGCGGCGGCGAAGCAATCTGCGCGCAAGCCGGCATTCCCATCGCTGGCGGACACAGCATCGACTCGGTTGAAGCCATCTACGGACTGGTGGTCATGGGGTTGGCGCATCCGAAGAACATCCGTCGGAACGACAGAGCCAAGGCCGGAGATGTCATCGTGCTGGGCAAACCGCTCGGCGTGGGCATCCAGTCCGCCGCGCTGAGAAAGGAGGCGCTGGGAGCGGATGGCTATGCCCGCATGATTGCCAACACCACTCAACTCAATACTCCGGGCAGGCGCCTTGCCGAATTGCCTGACGTGCATGCCATGACCGATGTCACTGGCTTCGGCCTTCTCGGCCATCTGCTGGAAGTCTGCCGCGGCGCGCAGTTGCGCGCCAACGTGGCGTTCTCCAGCGTGCCCTTGATCGAGGGCGTGATGGACTTGGCGCGCGCTGGGATGGCGACCGGCGCCTCCAGCCGCAACTGGGCCAGCTACGGGGCCGAAGTCGCGCTTGCCGCAGACCTTGATCCGCTGGCCCGCACCTTGCTAACCGATCCGCAAACCTCCGGCGGCCTGCTCGTCGCCTGCGCCGCCGAACAGGTGGACGCTGTGCTGGCCATCTTCCGCGACGAGGGCTTTGCGCAGGCCGCAGCCATCGGCACGCTCGCTCACGGCGCTGCTGGAATCGACGTCCGCGCCTGATCGGCGCAGCGCGGGGCCGCGATTACCGCTGCCCCGCGCACGACTGCTTCACCTCTCCCGATTCGGGCAAACCCGATCCCGGAAAATTTGGTCCGGCTTTGTTACATCTTTATACTTCGCCCGCAGTCTGTTTCCGCCTTGTCACGCATGGATACGTCGTGATGACAATGTTTCCGGACAACAGCCGCCAATAAATCGTTCACAAAACAACCGGGAGATGTCTTGAACGCCTTACTTGCCCTGTCCCGCGGGATTGACTGGCTCAACGACCGCGTGGGCCGCTTTGCCCTCTGGCTCATTCTGGCTTCTGCCATCATCAGCGCGCTCAACGCCGTGGTGCGCAAAGCCTTCGACTACAGCTCGAACGCCTTTCTCGAAATCCAGTGGTACCTCTTTGCCGCCGTGTTTCTTCTCGCTGCCGGCTACACCTTCCTGCACAACGAGCATGTGCGCATCGACGTGCTCTCCAGCAAGCTCTCGCCGCGCGGACGCAACTGGATCGACGTCATCGGCATCGTGTTCTTTCTGTTTCCGTTCGTGTATGAGACGGTGCGGCTGTCGCTGCCCACGGTGATCAACGCCATGACATCAGGAGAAATGTCGAGCAACGCGGGCGGCTTGATCCGCTGGCCGGTTTACGTCCTGGTGCCCATCGGCTTCTCCCTGCTGGGGCTGCAGGGTGTGTCCGAGCTGATCAAGCGCGTGGCCTTTCTGCGCGGCCTCATCGACGATCCGCTGGTGAAAAAGAACGAAAAAACGGCGGAAGAAGAACTGGCCGAGTTCGTCCTGGCGCAGAAGCAGAAGGATGCCAAGTAAATGACCGCCTTCCTCATTGCGAACATCGCCCCGATCATGTTCGGGGCATTGGTGCTGTTTCTGCTGGTCGGCTTTCCGGTGGCCTTCAGCTTGGCGGCCTGCGGCCTGCTGTTCGGATTCATCGGCGTGGAACTCGGGCTGATGCCGCAGGCGCTGCTCGAAGCCATTCCGCTGCGCATCTTCGGCATCATGCAGAACGACACCCTGCTGGCCATTCCCTTCTTCACCTTCATGGGCCTGCTGCTCGAACGCAGCGGCATGGCCGAAGATCTGCTGGAAACCATCGGCCAGTTGTTCGGCCCGATCCGCGGCGGCTTGGCGATCGCGGTGATTCTGGTGGGCGCGCTGCTGGCGGCGACCACCGGCGTGGTGGCGGCTTCGGTCATCTCGATGGGCCTGATCTCGCTGCCCATCATGCTGCGCTATGGCTACGACCGCCGCCTGGCGTCGGGCGTGATCGCCGCATCGGGCACGCTGGCGCAGATCATTCCCCCCTCGCTGGTGCTCATCGTCATGGCCGACCAGCTCGGCCGCAGTGTGGGCGATATGTACAAGGGCGCGTTCATCCCGGGTTTCGTGCTCACGGGTTTGTATCTCGTTTACGTCGTCGGCGTTTCTCTGCTCAAACCGCAATGGGCGCCGGCGCTTCCACCCGAAGCCCGCACCATCCGCGAGCCCAATGGCGACAGCGGCCTGCGTTCGCTCGGCATTCTGTTCTGCCTGGTGCTGATCTCCAGCATCGTGCTGTCCAGCAACTACAGCGCCCTGCTGAGCTGGCGCGCCGGGCACGAAGTGATTGCGGCGACGGATGAAACCATCGTGGTGTCAATGACCTTCGGCATTCTGCTTTCGCTGGTTCTGGCGCTCATCAACCGCGCCCTCAGACTCAATCTTCTGTCCCGCATGGCAGAGCGCGTGACGTTCGCCCTGGTGCCGCCGCTCACACTCATCTTCCTCGTGCTGGGCACCATTTTCCTGGGCGTGGCCACGCCGACGGAAGGCGGGGCGATGGGCGCCGTGGGCGCGCTGATCATGGCGCTGATGCGCAAACGTCTCGATATGCGCTTGCTCAAGCAGGCGCTCAACACCACGACCAAGCTGTCCACCTTCGTGCTGTTCATCCTCATCGGCTCGACCGTGTTCAACCTGGTGTTCCAGGGGCTGGACGGCCGCGTCTGGGTGGAGCACCTGCTCACCAGCCTGCCAGGCGGGGTGCTGGGCTTTCTCATCGTGGTCAACATCCTGGTGTTCGTGCTGGCGTTCTTCCTCGACTTTTTCGAGCTGTCCTTCATCATCATTCCGCTGCTGGCGCCAGTGGCCGAGAAGCTGGGCATCGACCTGATCTGGTTCGGCGTGCTGTTGGCGGTGAATATGCAGACCTCGTTCATGCACCCGCCCTTCGGCTTCGCGCTGTTCTACCTGCGCAGCGTTGCGGCCAAGGACGACTAC
>JAQTVS010000147.1 GCA_028706735.1 Thiomonas sp. | reverse complement strand
ATATTTTCAACACCAAGTATGTGCTGGCCAATCCGGCCACCGCCACCGATGCGGACTATGACGGGATTGAGAGCGTGGTCGGCCACGAGTACTTCCACAACTGGACGGGCGACCGCATCACCTGCCGTGACTGGTTCCAGCTCAGCCTCAAGGAAGGCCTCACCGTCTTCCGCGACCAGGAATTCAGCCAGGACCTGGCCGCTGGCGCTGGTGGCGAGTCCGCACGCGCGGTCAAGCGCATCGAGGACGTGCGGGTGCTGCGCACCGCGCAGTTCTCCGAAGACGCCGGCCCGATGGCGCATCCGGTGCGCCCCGAGCAATACCAGGCCATCGACAATTTCTACACCGCCACCGTCTATGAGAAGGGCGCCGAGGTGGTGCGCATGATGCAGACCCTGGTGGGCCGAGCCGGTTTCCGCAAAGGCATGGATTTGTACTTCCAGCGCTTCGACGGCCAGGCCGTCACCTGCGACGACTTCGCCCAGTCCATGGCCGACGCCAACCCGGACTCTGCGCTGGCGCAACACCTTGCCGCCTTCAAGCGCTGGTACAGCCAGGCTGGCACCCCGCGCCTGCACGCCAGCGGCTCGCTCGACACCGCCGCCCGCACCTATACCCTCACCCTGCGACAAACCCTGCCCGAGACGCCCGGCCAGACCGGCAAGCAGCCGCAGGTCATCCCCGTGGCCATGGGTCTGCTCGACGCACAGGGCGCGGCGCTGCCGCTTTGGCTGCAGGGCCAGGACAAGGGGCTGTCCACCGTGCTGGTGCTCACCGAGGCCGAACAGACCTTCCGCTTCGAGAACATCGCAGCAGAAGCGGTCACGCCCTCGCTGCTGCGCGGCTTCTCCGCGCCGGTGATCCTCGACTACGCCTACACCGACGCTGAACTGCTGCACCTGCTGGCGTTTGATACCGATCCCTTCAACCGCTGGGAAGCGGCGCAGCGCCTGGCGCTCTCACGCCTGTTGCGCACCATCCGCGGCGAAGAACTGGCCCTCGACGCGGCCTATCTCGACGCCCTGCGCGCCGTGCTGCGCGATCCGCAGCTCGACCCCGCATTCAAGGAACTGCTGCTCACCCCGCCGGGCGAGGCCTATATCGCCGAGCAACTCGACGAGGTCGACCCGCCCCGCGTCCACCACGCCCGCCGCGCCTTGCGCACCGCCCTCGCCCACCAACTCGCCCCAGACTGGCAAGCCGCCTGGGACGCGCTCGCGCCCCACGGCGGCTACAGCCCCGACTTCGCCAACGCTGGCCGGCGTGCGTTGCGCAATCTGGCGCAGGCCCACCTGTGCGAACCGGGACAGGCGCAATGGCTGGGCCGCGTCTATCAGCGCGTCAAAGACGCCGACAACATGACCGACCGCTTCGCCGCATTGTCCGCCCTGGTGCAGACCGGCGCCGATCTGGCCGCGCCCGCGCTTGAACGCTTCGCCGCGCAATTCGCCCACGAAGCGCTGGTCATGGACAAGTGGTTCGCGCTGCAGGCCAGTGCGCCCGACCACGACGGGCAGCAGCTCGACCGTGTGCGCGCGCTGATGCAGCACCCCGCCTTCTCCATCCGCAACCCCAACCGCGCACGCAGCGTGCTGTTCGCCTACTGCCAGGCCAACCCCGGCGCCTTCCACCGCGCAGACGGCGCTGGCTACGCCTTCTGGGCCGAGCAAGTGCAGGCGCTTGACGCCTTCAACCCGCAGGTCGCCGCCCGGCTGGCCCGCGCGCTCGACCGCTGGCGCAAGCTCGCCCCCGCCTACCGCGACGCGGCACAGCAGGCGCTGCGCACAGTGGTGCAAAACCCAGCCCTCTCCGCCGACACCCGCGAAATCATCGAACGCGCCCTGGCCGACTGATCCCCCTTCCCGTCGCCCTTCCCGCCGCCCTTCCCCTTTTGCCGAGACCACTCCACATGACCCAATCCGTCAACCTCACCCGCTACCTCGTCGAACAGGAGCGCGAGCACGGCGTCATCACCCCTCAACTGCGGCTGCTCGTCGAAGTCGTCGCGCGCGCCTGCAAGCGCATCAGCATCGCCGTGAACAAAGGCGCACTGGGCGATGTGCTCGGTTCCGCCGGCACCGGCAATGTGCAGGGTGAAGTGCAGAAAAAGCTCGACGTCATCGCCAACGATGTGCTGATCCACGCCAACGAATGGGGCGGGCATCTGGCCGCCATGGCCTCGGAAGAAATGGACACCGTATTCCCCGTGTCGGAAGACTATCCGCGCGGTGAATACCTGCTGCTGTTCGACCCGCTCGACGGCTCGTCCAACATCGACGTGGACGTCACCATCGGCACCATCTTTTCCGTGCTGCAGATTCCCAAGAGCACCGCCGAAGTCACCGAGCAGCACTTTCTGCAAGCGGGCAGCAAACAAGTCGCCGCAGGCTATTGTGTCTACGGCCCGCAAACCCAACTCGTGCTCACGGTGGGACATGGCGTCGCCGTGTTCACCCTCGACCGCGAGCAAGGCAGTTTCGTCCTCACTGAGCGCGATCTGCAAATTCCATCGAGCACCAGCGAGTTCTCCATCAACATGTCCAACCTGCGCCACTGGGCGCCGCCAGTCAAGCGCTACATCGACGAATGCCTGCAAGGCAAGGACGGCCCGCGCGGACGCGACTTCAATATGCGCTGGGTTGGCAGCATGGTGGCTGACGTGCACCGCATCCTCATGCGCGGCGGCGTGTTCCTGTATCCCTGGGATCAGCGCGAGCCCAACAAGCCCGGCAAGCTGCGCCTGCTGTACGAAGCCAACCCCATGAGCTTCCTGGTGGAGCAAGCCGGCGGCGCAGCCACAAATGGCGCGCAGCGCATCCTCGACATCGCCCCAACCACTCTGCACGAGCGCTGCAGCGTGATGCTCGGCTCGCGCGAGGAAGTTGAACTGCTGCAGCGCTACCACGCTGAGCCCGCCTGATCACAGAACCTACTCGCCCTGGTATAGAATTGTCGGCTTTGCCGGTGTAGCTCAGTTGGTAGAGCAGCGCATTCGTAATGCGAAGGTCGAGGGTTCGACTCCTTTCACCGGCACCAAAAACTAGCTAGTAAATCAACAACTTACAGAACAAGCCCGACCTAAACAGTCGGGCTTTTTTTTGCCTTTTTGGCGGCGCATTCCCCCACAATTCCCCCAAATCGCAAGTTATCGCCAGCTTCGCAAAGGTTCGGATTCCCCCACGATTCCCCCACGCACCAGGACGCCGGGCGAAAATCTTTTCTATCACGCGCGCCGCCCCGATAGGCGATGGCACATAAGTTGACGAATAACACAATCATGCGTCACACTATGTTGACAGGTGTGATATATTAGGCAAGCGCAGCTATTGACAGCTTTTGAGCGAGATAATAAGATTTAGTCATCATGAAGCTGAAAAGCCCCTTTGCGCACCTTAGTCCGTTCCACGAACTTAGTCAGTGGTGGGAGCGGCAGGCCGTGTTTCGCGAAATGGGCCTGCCGGTCAGCGACGACGCGCCGCAGTCACAACTTGATTTTGAAGAAAAAGAGTGGTCAGGAAATGACGAGGCGGAAGACCAATACTTCAAGCAAATAACCCGCCGCGCGCGACTTGTCGCGCAAGTCGCAATCGTGCGCCTGGCTGACACCCGCGCCGCCGCCGTCGATACGACAGCACAGGCAGCAGAGGGCGCGCGCGAACAGTCGCGCAGCGCTGACGCGCAGCCCATCGATCCGCAGGCAGCGGCAGTCGGCCTTGCCGCGCTTACGCTTACTCCCCGCATCCTGGCCCAGCGCCCCATCACCGCCCGCGTCCAGCGCGGGCCTGCTGACCTGATCTAAACAAAAAAGATCACCCACAGCCGCCCCGCGCCAGCGCGCCGGGCGGCTTTTTTGTGCTCACCCGCCCAACCCCCGCGCGCCGGGACTGACGCCCCGAATCCAAAGCGAGCACCTCTTTTTTTCGAGGTGAAAAATGGATTCGATTCAAACGGTCACGCTGCGCGAGTTTGCGCAAAAAGTCCTGCATCGCAACTACATCGCGACACGCAACGAAGTCAAAGTAGACCGCGAAAACCCCGGGCGCGGCGTGCTTACTCTGCAACACGCAGTGCTGCCTGTTTTTCGGCTTGGTCGCAATTGGCTGGTCCGCGAGGCGGATGTCCATGCGCTGATCAACCCTGCGCCAGCCTCCACCACAGCGGCACCAGCGGCACCAGCCCGCCGGGCGGGACGCCCGCGCAAAGAAGCAACCGCGACGCAAGAACGGGGTGCAGCATGATCGCCCGCCGCCACCTTGCCGCGGCCCTGCCGCCGCAGGCTGCGAAGTATCTTTCGCGCTACATCGACCCCGCTGATGCCTTTATCGCTGCATGCGACGGCTTGTCGGTTCGCCGCGCGCACAGCCTTGCGCGCAACGCCGCGCGCTCGTTCGGCCCGTCCTGGCCCGACCGCTTCCCGTCGCCGCTTCCAAACCACGACCCGGACGGCGAGGACGCAGCGCAGCAGGCGCTGGAAAACGTGCAGTCGCACAGCCTTCGGCAGGTTGACCCCGCCGAACTTTTGTGTGCAATCGAGGAGGCAATCGCCGCGCTGGAAGCCCCGGGCGCTGGCGCGCGCATGCGACAGGCCGACCTCGACGAAATCGACACGCAAGCGATGAGCGAGATGTTCGGTATGACACAACGCCGCGCGCAGCAAATCAAAAAAGCGCAGTGCGAGCAGGCGCAGGTGCAGGGCGATTTGTTCGAAAACGGGGGTGACTGCAATGAGTAAGCAGACACTCGCGATTGAACAAGCACGGGCAATCGTGCGCAAGGCGCAGTCGGACTATTGCGCGCAGCACATTGCGCGCATTGATGCCTGCGCAGCAGGACAAGCCGCGCCGGCAATCCCAGCGATCGGGCTGCAAGTCACGGTCGGACTGGGCAAAAGTTCAAGCGTTGATACAACAGCGCAAACCTTGTACCTGCGCGGCCTGCCGTTTGCGGTTTTGGTGCCCACGCATGCGCTTGCAGATGAATACATCGGGCGCTTTGCAGCGTCCGGTGTGAGCGCAACACACTACTACGGCAGGCAGGCACCCGGCAACGAAATCGGGGCAAGCTGGACGTGCTGGAAGCAAGATGCGGTTGAGGTCGCAGGACTGAAAAACCATCGGCCTGCGCAGTCAGTTTGCAAAACCTGCCTACACGGAATGCGAGTCGAAGCCGAGCGCGGGAATGAGCGAGCGGTGGAGTTTTTCAAGCGGCGGGGGGAAGATCCGGCGAAGCATGAACCATGCAGATTTCTGTACGAATCATTGCCGCAAATGCTGGATGCACAAGTGCTTGTGCTGCCCATCGCATCGTTCAGTGAAGCAATCGGATTCTGGCAACCGCGCGACATTGTGAGCGGTGTGCCAACTGAAAAAACGCAGCGGCTCATCATCGTTGATGAAAGCATCGAGCTTGCGCAGCCGGTGCAGGTGCGAGCTGGTGACGTGGCAGGCTGGCGCGATGCGTTGCCAGCCCTGGCCGAGCGGCTGGACAAGGCCAGCAGCTTGCTGCAAGCAAAGGAAGTGCGCAGCAAAGCCGAGGAAGACGATTTGCGGCATGCGCGGGCGCTGCGCGGCTTGCTGCCGGAAATCGACGGCTTGTTTTCAAGCGTGGTCGCTGCCATCGCTGGCGATGGACAGCCGGACGGCCCGCGCGTGCTGGATGTGTACCAGCGCGCACGCAAAGCCGGGGCGCTGCGCAGCGCGGGCACAGCGCCGTGGGAGCGTGTTGGTTTGCACGATGACGGGGCATCGTTCCATATCCCGCTGCGCGCGCTAGGCGTTCTCGCTGCAAGTGTTGAATCCGGCGTGCTGCGCGCCGCGCGCAACCATTGGGTTGCTTACGAACTGTCACCAGTCATTGAGTGGGCACAAAAACACGGCAGCGTGCTATTCATGGACGCCACATTGCCCCTACCCCTGCGCGGCATTGTTGAAGCCGCAGGCGGGGCTGTCATTGAGGCGCAGGCACCGCAGAACCATCACATCCAGCGCGTCAACGGGTATCTGTATGCGCGCGGGAAGGTCGGGCCGGGCGAGTACCAGCGAAACGCGAAAAGCAGGATGAAAGAGCTTGAGCGCATCGCTGCGCAACTGCCCAAGCCCGCCGCCATCTTGACTCACAAAGCGAGCCTGCGTTACTCACAAGACGCCTGCGACTGTGACGATGCAGCGCAGACCGCTGCCCTCGAATTCGAGACGCGGACAGGCGTCAGCATCGGCTGGTTCGGTGCCCACGACCGTGGGCACAACAACTGGTCAGGCCGCAGCCTGGCGCTAGTCGGCATGCCGCTGCTCAGCCCTGACGCCATTGCCTCCAGTTACGGAGCCGACCGCGCGGCGCTGGCGCAGGCCGGCATTGACTGGCCGGCGTGGGATGGACAAATGAACGAGCCAAGCGGCCCCACCAGCCCGCAGGGCGTGCCCATGCCTGCAAATGATGAGGTGCGCGCATGGTTGATGGACAAGTACGCGCAAGGCATCGCGCAGGCAATCGGCAGGAACCGGGCGGTGAACCGCGCAGGTGTGCCGCTGCTGGTGCAGCTATGGGGCGGCATCGACTGCAAAGAGCTTGATGCGGCGCTTGAGCGATTCGGCATCAGCACCGACGAACGATCAATCAATTTTATTCATACATCACTGCAAGACTACCGGGCAAGGGGAACCAACATGAACGCACTTGATGAAGCCATCACCGCGGCGCAAGCCGCAGAGCAACAAACAGGCAAAAACGCAGGCAAAAGCATGGTGCGACGCATGCTCAACCGGCTCGACGCAAGCGCGACAGATGCGCGCATCGTCGAGCGTCTGAAAGAGCGTTCATCAGAAAAATCGATAAGCGCTGTT
>JAQTVS010000146.1 GCA_028706735.1 Thiomonas sp. | reverse complement strand
TACGAGACCTTTCTGCAAAAAGATCTCCCGCCGCCGCAGCGCAAGGACGAGGGCCTGGAGGCCGCTTTCCGCGCCATTTTCCCCATCGTGTCGCACAACCAGAACGTGCGCATGGAATACAACGGCTACACCCTGGCTCGCCCTGTGTTCGACGTGCGGGAATGCCAGCAGCGCGGTCTGACCTTCGCCTCGGCGCTGCGCGCCAGGGTGCGGCTGATCGTGATGGACCGCGAGGCGGCCAAGCCCACGGTCAAGGAAGTGAAGGAGCAGGAAGTCTATATGGGCGAGATCCCGCTCATGACCGACAAGGGCTCGTTCATCATCAACGGAACCGAGCGCGTCATCGTCAGCCAGTTGCATCGCTCGCCCGGCGTGTTCTTCGAGCACGACAAGGGCAAGACCCACAGCTCGGGCAAGCTGCTGTTCTCGGCGCGCATCATTCCCTACCGCGGTTCCTGGCTCGACTTCGAGTTCGACGCCAAGGACATCCTGTATTTCCGCGTGGACCGCCGGCGCAAGATGCCGGTCACCATCCTGCTCAAGGCGCTGGGCCTGAACCCCGAGCAGATCCTGGCGCATTTCTTCGCCTTCGACCACCTGCAATTGATGGACGACGGCGCGCTGCTGGAATTCATGCCCGAGCACTTCAAGGGCGAGGTCGCGCGTTTCGACCTGATCGACAAGAACGGCAAGGTCGTCGTCGCCAAGGACAAGCGCATCAACTCCCGCCATCTGCGCGAACTTGAGCAGGGCGGCACGCAGCGCCTGTCTGTGCCGGAAGACTTCCTCATCGGCAAGGTGCTGGCGCGCAACCTGGTGTCGCAGGACACCGGCGAGTTCGTTGCCCGTGCCAACGACGAGCTGACCGAGCCGCTGCTGAAAAAGATCCGCGAGGCTGGTATCCAGCAGATCCAGACCCTCTACATCAACGACCTCGACCAGGGCGCCTTCATTTCGCAAACCCTGCGCGTCGACGAAGTGGCCGACCAGCTCGCCGCCAAGGTGGCGATCTACCGCATGATGCGTCCCGGCGAGCCGCCGACCGAAGACGCGGTGGAGGCGCTGTTCAACCGCCTGTTCTTCGACGCCGACGCCTACGACCTGTCACGCGTGGGCCGCATGAAGTTCAACCGCCGCCTCGGCCGTGAAGAGATCGAAGGCGAGATGGTGCTGTCGCACGAAGACATCATGGCGGTGATCAAGCTGCTGGTCGAACTGCGCAACGGCCGTGGCGAAGTGGACGACATCGACCACCTCGGCAACCGCCGTGTGCGCTGTGTCGGCGAATTGGCGGAGAACCAGTTCCGCGCCGGGCTGTCGCGCATCGAGCGCGCGGTGAAGGAGCGCCTGGGCCAGGCCGAGACCGAAAACCTGATGCCGCACGACTTCATCAACTCCAAGCCCATCTCGGCGGCGATCAAGGAATTCTTCGGGTCCTCGCAACTGTCGCAGTTCATGGACCAGACCAACCCGCTGTCGGAAATCACCCACAAGCGCCGTGTCTCGGCCCTCGGCCCTGGCGGTCTGACGCGCGAGCGCGCCGGCTTCGAGGTGCGCGACGTGCATCCCACGCATTACGGCCGCGTCTGCCCGATCGAAACGCCGGAAGGCCCGAACATCGGCCTGATCAACTCGCTGGCGCTGTTCGCGCGCCTGAATGAGTATGGCTTCATCGAGACGCCTTATCGCCGCGTGATCGACCGCAAGGTCACCGACCAGATCGACTACCTCTCGGCCATCGAGGAAGGCAAGTACGTCATCGCCCAGGCCAACGCCGGCATGGACGAGCACGGCATGCTCAATGACGAACTGGTGTCGGCGCGCGAAACCGGCGAATCCATCCTGGTCTCGCCCGAGCGTGTGCAGTACATGGACGTGTCGCCCAGCCAGATCGTGTCGGCCGCGGCCTCGCTCGTGCCCTTCCTGGAGCACGACGATGCCAACCGCGCGCTGATGGGCGCCAACATGCAGCGCCAGGCCGTGCCGGTGCTGCGTCCTGAAAAGCCGCTGGTCGGCACGGGCGTCGAGCGCGTGACCGCGGTTGACTCGGGCACCGTGGTCACCGCCTTGCGCGGCGGTGTGGTCGACTACGTCGACAGCGCCCGTATCGTGGTGCGCGTCTTTGATGCCGAAACCCAGGCGGGTGAAGTCGGCGTGGACATCTACAACCTCATCAAGTACCAGCGTTCCAACCAGAACACCAACATCCACCAGCGCCCTCTGGTCAAGCGCGGCGACAAACTCGCCAAGGGCGATGTGGTGGCTGACGGCGCCTCGACCGATCTGGGCGAACTCGCGCTCGGCCAGAACATGCTGGTGGCCTTCATGCCCTGGAACGGCTACAACTACGAAGACTCGATCCTGCTGTCCGAGCGCGTGGTGGCCGAAGATCGCTTCACCTCCATCCACATCGAAGAGCTGAACGTGCCGGCGCGCGACACCAAGCTCGGCTCCGAAGAAATCACCCGCGACATTCCCAACCTGTCCGAGCATCAACTGGCGCGTCTGGACGAGTCGGGCATCATTTACGTGGGCGCAGAAGTGGAAGCGGGCGACGTGCTCGTGGGCAAGGTCACGCCCAAGGGCGAGACCCAGCTCACCCCGGAAGAGAAGCTGCTGCGCGCCATCTTCGGCGAAAAAGCGTCCGACGTGAAGGACACCTCGCTGCGCGTGCCCTCGGGCATGTACGGCACCGTCATCGACGTGCAGGTGTTCACCCGCGAAGGCATCCCGCGTGACAAGCGCGCCCAGCAGAT
Source organism: Thiomonas sp. (assembly GCA_028706735.1). Classification (GTDB taxonomy): domain Bacteria; phylum Pseudomonadota; class Gammaproteobacteria; order Burkholderiales; family Burkholderiaceae_C; genus Thiomonas. The sequence goes on along the minus strand of JAQTVS010000146.1, from coordinate 4,084 downwards.
CATCGACGATGAGCTCAAGCGTTACCGTCTCGACCTGAATGACCAGATGCGCATCGTCGAAGGCGACACCTTCGACCGCCTGGGCAAGCTGCTCACCGGCAAGACCGCCAACGGCGGCCCGAACAAACTGGCCAAGGGCGCGGCCATCACCGCCGACTACCTGGGCGAGACCGACCGCTACAACTGGTTCGACATCCGCCCGGCGGACGAGACCCTGGCGCAGCAGATGGAGCAGCTCAAGGACTCGCTGGAGAAGCGCCGCCATGCGTTCGATCTGATGTTCGAAGAGAAGCGCCGCAAGCTCACGCAGGGCGACGAACTGCCCACCGGCGTGCTCAAGATGGTCAAGGTCTACCTGGCCGTCAAGCGCCGCCTGCAGCCTGGCGACAAGATGGCCGGCCGTCACGGCAACAAGGGCGTGGTGTCCAAGATCGTCCCGGTCGAGGACATGCCGCACATGCCCGACGGCACCACCGTGGACATCGTGCTCAATCCGCTGGGCGTGCCGTCGCGCATGAACATCGGCCAGATTCTCGAAACCCACCTGGGCTGGGCGTCCATCGGCATTGGCAAACGCGTCAACGACATGCTGCAGTCGCACGCCAAGGCGTCCGAGCTGCGCAAATTCCTGGGCACGCTGTACAACTTCAGCGGCAAGCAGGAAGCGCTTGAGCAGCTCAGCGACGCCGAGGTGCTCGAACTCGCCAGCAACCTCAAGGCCGGCCTGCCGATCGCCAGCCCGGTGTTCGACGGCGCCAGCGAAGCCGAAATCGGCCAGATGCTCGACCTTGCCTATCCCGACGCCATCGCGGAGAAGCTGCAGCTCACCGCAGCGAAAAAGCAGGTCATGCTGACCGACGGCCGCACCGGCGAATTGTTCGAACGCCCGGTGACCGTGGGCATCATGCACGTGCTCAAGCTGCATCACTTGGTTGACGACAAGATGCACGCCCGCTCCACCGGCCCGTACTCGCTGGTCACGCAGCAGCCGCTGGGCGGCAAGGCGCAGTTCGGCGGCCAGCGTTTCGGCGAGATGGAAGTCTGGGCGCTCGAAGCCTATGGCGCCTCGTATGTGCTGCAGGAAATGCTCACCGTCAAGTCCGACGATACGCAGGGCCGCACCAAGATGTACGAGAGCATCGTCAAGGGCGACCACATCATCGAAGCCGGGATGCCCGAGTCGTTCAACGTGCTGATCAAGGAAATCCGTTCCCTGGGTCTGGACATCGAACTCGAACGCAATTGATTGATGCCGCGCCCGGCGCCGCTTTGATGCGCCGGGCAAGCAACTGAAGGAGTGAAAGCATGAAAGCGCTACTCGACCTGTTCAAGCAGTTTCATCAGGATGAGCATTTCGACGCCATTCGCATCGGCCTGGCGTCGCCGGAAAAAATCCGATCCTGGTCGTTCGGTGAGGTGAAGAAGCCCGAGACCATCAATTACCGCACGTTCAAGCCCGAGCGCGACGGCCTGTTTTGCGCCAAGATCTTTGGCCCGATCAAGGACTACGAGTGCCTGTGCGGCAAGTACAAGCGCCTCAAGCATCGCGGCGTGATTTGCGAAAAGTGCGGCGTTGAAGTCACCCAGAGCAAGGTGCGCCGCGAGCGCATGGGCCATATCGACATGGCCAGCCCGGTGGCGCACATCTGGTTCCTCAAGAGCCTGCCGTCCCGTCTGGGCATCGTGCTCGACATGCCGCTGCGCGACATCGAGCGCGTGCTGTATTTCGAAGCCTATGTGGTCACCGACCCTGGCATGACGCCGCTCAAGGCGGGCCAGGTGCTGTCTGAAGATGAATACGCCGCCAAGCGCACCGAGTTTGGCGAAGAGTTCGTCGCGTTCATGGGGGCCGAGGGCGTTCACGCCCTGCTGCACAACATGGACCTCGACCTGGAGATCGAGAAGCTGCGCGGCGACATGACCGGTTCCGACACCAAGGTCAAGAAGAACGTCAAGCGCCTCAAGGTCATGCAGGCCTTCAAGGATTCCGGCGCCAAGCCGGAGTGGATGGTCATGACCGTGCTGCCGGTGCTGCCGCCCGATCTGCGTCCGCTCGTTCCCCTGGACGGCGGCCGCTTTGCGACCTCCGACCTGAACGATCTGTATCGCCGCGTCATCAACCGCAACAACCGCCTGCGCCGTTTGCTGGAGCTGTCGGCGCCCGAAATCATCGTGCGCAACGAAAAGCGCATGCTGCAGGAGGCGGTCGATTCGCTGATGGACAACGGCCGCCGCGGCAAGGCGATGGTGGGCCAGAACAAGCGCCCGCTCAAGTCGCTGGCCGACATGATCAAGGGCAAGAGCGGCCGCTTCCGCCAGAACTTGCTGGGCAAGCGCGTCGACTACTCGGGCCGTTCGGTCATCACCGTGGGCCCGACGCTCAAGCTGCATCAGTGCGGCCTGCCCAAGCTGATGGCGCTGGAACTGTTCAAGCCCTTCATCTTCCACAAGCTCGAAACCATGGGCGTGGCCACCACCATCAAGGCGGCGAAGAAGGAAGTCGAATCGCAGACCCCCATCGTCTGGGACATTCTCGAAGACGTGATCCGCGAGCATCCCGTGATGCTCAACCGCGCGCCCACGCTGCACCGCCTGGGCATTCAGGCCTTCGAGCCGATGCTGATTGAAGGCAAGGCGATCCAGCTGCACCCGCTGGTCTGCGCCGCGTTCAACGCCGACTTCGACGGCGACCAGATGGCCGTGCACGTGCCGCTGTCGCTCGAAGCGCAGGTGGAGGCGCGCGCGCTGATGCTGGCGTCGAACAACATCCTGTTCCCGGCCAATGGCGAACCGTCCATCGTGCCGTCGCAGGATATGGTGCTGGGCCTGTACTACGCCACCCGCGAGCGCATCAATGGCAAGGGCGAAGGCATCGTGTTCGCCGACGTGTCCGAAGTGCACCGCGCGCTCGATGCCAAGCAGGTGGAAATCACCAGCCGCGTGAGCGTGCGCCTGACCGAGTACGAAAAAGACAAGGTGACGGGCAGCTTCACGCCCAAGACCGCTGTGGTGGAAACCACGGTGGGCCGCGCCTTGCTGTCGGAAATTCTGCCCAAGGGCCTGCCGTTCAGCGTGATGAACAAGGCGCTGAAGAAGAAGGAAATCTCGCGCCTGATCAACACCTCGTTCCGCCGCTGCGGGCTGCGCGAAACCGCGATCTTCGCCGACAAGCTGCTGCAGTCGGGCTTCTCGTTGGCGACCAAGGCCGGCATCTCGATCAGCATCGACGACATGCTGATTCCGGAAGAGAAGTACAAGGTCATCGCCCGCGCCGAAAAAGAGGTCAAGGAAATCGAGCAGCAATACTCCTCCGGCCTGGTGACGCAGGGCGAGCGCTACAACAAGGTGGTGGACATCTGGGGCCGCGCGGGCGACGAAGTCGGCAAGGCGCTGATGAATCACCTCTCCAACCAGACGGTCAAGGATCGCCATGGGGTGGACGTGCGCCAGGAATCGTTCAACTCCATCTACATGATGGCCGACTCCGGCGCCCGCGGCTCTGCCGCGCAGATCCGCCAGCTCGCCGGCATGCGCGGCCTGATGGCCAAGCCCGACGGCTCCATCATCGAGACGCCCATCACCGCGAACTTCCGCGAAGGGCTGAACGTGCTGCAGTACTTCATCTCCACGCACGGCGCGCGCAAGGGCCTGGCTGACACGGCGCTGAAGACCGCGAACTCCGGCTACCTCACCCGCCGCCTTGTCGACGTGACCCAGGATCTGGTGGTCACCGAGCAGGATTGCGGCACGGCCAACGGCACCAATATGCGCGCGCTGGTCGAAGGCGGCGAAGTCATCGAGTCGCTGCGCGACCGCGTGCTCGGCCGCGTGGCCGCAGTCGATGTGGTCAGCCCAGAGACGCAGGACGTCATCGTTCCGGCGGGCGAAATGCTCGACGAGGACATGCTCGATCTGGTCGAAGCCGCCGGTATCGACGAGATCAAGGTGCGCACCGCACTGACCTGCGAAACCCGCTACGGCATCTGCGCCAAGTGCTACGGCCGCGACCTCGGCCGCGGCACGCTGGTGACCAATGGCGAAGCGGTCGGCGTGATCGCCGCGCAGTCCATCGGCGAACCCGGCA
>JAQTVS010000001.1 GCA_028706735.1 Thiomonas sp. | reverse complement strand
CACCGAGATTTTCCGCCTGCTGGCCGCACGCATGGGCTACACCGACCCGTGCTTTGCCGAGAGCGATGAGCAGATTGCCGCGCAAGCCATCGCGCCCGACCCGCGCAATGGCGGCATCACCTGGGAGCAATTGCAGGCCAGCGGCTGGGCCAAACTGCCCGGCGCCGCAGCACCCTTCGCACACGGCGGCTTTCCCACGCCGTCGGGCAAGTGCGAGTTCTGGTCGCAACGCGAAGCGGAGGCCGGGCGCGACCCGCTGCCCGAGGTGCTGCTGCCCTTTGAGTCCGCCGCCAGCGCGCCCGAACTGGCGGCGCGCTACCCGCTGGCGATGATCTCGCCCCCGGCACGCAACTTCCTCAACTCCAGCTTTGTGAACGTGGACAGCCTGCGCAAGCTGGAAGGCGAACCGCTGCTGCTGCTCCACCCGGAAGATGCCGATGCACGCGGCATTGCCGACGGCCAGATGGTGCGCACCTTCAACGACCGCGGCGCCACTCTCACCCGGGCCCGCCTCAGCACCCGCACCCGCCCCGGGCAGATCGTCGCGCTAGGCATCTGGTGGCGCAAACTCAGCCCCGGCGGCGCCAATGTCAACCAGCTCACCCACCAGCGCCTCACCGACTTGGGCAGCGGGCCCTGCTTCTACGACTGTCTGGTGGAGGTTGAGGCGGAGGTGACCACAGCGTGAGCGAGGTCATGCCACTGCAGATGGATGCAGAGAACACTTTCGCTGCGTTTGAAGGCCTGTGGTCCTCGGGCCAGCTCAGCGCCGCGGACATCGCGCGCCTGCCTGCAGTGGGCATCGCCACGGTCATCAACTTGGCACTCCCTACCGCCCCCAACGCCCTGGTCGGCGAACCCGAGCAGGTGACGGCGCTGGGCGGAAAGCCCGTCTGGCTGCACTGTGCAAAGAATATGCGGGCTTCGGCCTTCGTCTATCTGTACCGGCGCCTCATACGCGACGAGCCCGAGGAGCAGGCGGCGTGGCCGATGTTGCAGATCTGGACATCGAATGCGGTCTGGCAGCAGTGGACCTGCGCGGTGCGCGCGGCGCACCGCCACGGCGCCGCGCATTGAAATTCTTGCAAGCGTCAAAACAGCGGCCTCAAACCCCCGCCCGCTGCATCGACGCCAGGAAGGTCTTGGCGTTCTCGAAGCCCACCACGCGGCCCACTTCCTTGCCGCCCTTGAAGAAGATGATGCCCGGCGGGCCGAAGAGTTGGAAGCGCTTGAGCAGTGCCTTGTCGTCGGCCGTGTTATTCGTCACATCGGCCTGAATCAGCGTAAAGCCCGCCATCTGCTGCGCCACTGCGGGATCGGTGAAGGTGAAGTGCTCCATCTCCTTGCACGACACGCACCAGTCGGCGTAGAAGTCGAGCATCACGGGCTTGCTGCTGCTGGCGACCACACGGTCGAGATCGGCCACGGTGTGAATGCGCTGAAACTGCACTGCGGGCGCGGCCGCCACCGCGCTTGCGCTGCCGCCCAGCCCGGCGAGCGGCTGCAGCAGATTGCGATTGCCCGCAGCCAGGCCGACCAGCAGCACCACGCCGGCCACTGCCAGCACCACGCCAAACCCCTTGAACAGCCGCTTCCAGCCGGAGGCCTCATCGGGCAGACGGTCGAACACCCGCAGAAAACTTGCGCTGATGAGCAAAAGCAGGGCCCACAGCACCATCAGCAGCCAGGTCGGCAGCACCGGGGCGATCATGTAGAGCGCGGTGGCGATGAGCAACACACCGAAGAAGGCCTTGACGCCATCCATCCAGCCACCGGCCCTGGGCAGCAAGGTGCCCGCGCCCAGCCCGACCAGCAGCAGCGGCACGCTCATGCCCGCAGCCAGCGCGAACAACGCCACACCACCGATCAGTGCGTTGCCCGTCTGACTGATATAGAGCAGGGCGCCGGCCAGCGGCGCGGCCACGCACGGCCCGACGATCAGCGCGGAAATTCCGCCCATGATGAACACGCCGGCAAAGTGCCCGCCCTGCATCTTGTCCGACGTGGAGGACAGTTTGCTTTGCAGGCTGCTGGGCACCTGCAGTTCATAAAAACCGAACATCGACAGCGACAACACCACCAGCAGCAGCGCGAACACCGAGAGCACCCAAGGGTTCTGCAACGACGCGGCCAGACCCTGGCCCAGCAGGCCGGCGGCCACGCCAAACGCGGTGTAGACCACGGCCATGCCGAGCGAGTACGCCACAGCCAGCGCGAACCCGCGTCCCCGCGACACCTTTTCGCCCTGCCCGACGATGATGCTCGACAGAATGGGAATCATCGGCAGCACGCAGGGCGTGAACGCCAGCAGCAGCCCGAACACCAGGAACATCGGAATGATGGTGAGCAGACTGCCCGAAGCCAGTGCCGCGCCGATGCGAGACGACTCGCCGCCCTGCGCCGCGCCGGACGGCGTCACTGGCGCCGCAGCTGGCGCTGCAGCGGGCGCAGAGGCCGCCTGCGGAGCAGACGCCGCCTGCACCCCGCTCGCCGCGCCCAGCAACCCGGCCACCAGCCCGCTCGCGCCGCTGCCGCTGGCCGCTGGCGCGGCTGCAGCGCCTTCCTCGTCCGGCTCAGAAATGGTCACCGTGCCATTGCCGCCAAACCCTGTCAGGCTCACGGTCGCGAGCTTTTCGATCGGCGGATAGCACAGCCCCGCGTCTGCGCAGCCTTGGTACGTCACCAGCATCTTGAACGTGGCCGGCGCCTTGAGCACAGGCAGCGGGATGGACACCAGATCGCGGTAATGCGCCACGTCATGGCCGAGGTTCTTGTCGAAAATGACGTGCGCCGGCGGAAAGCCGGGCTTGCCCAGTTCCACGCCTGGAGTCTGCGATTCGAAATGGAATCGCTCTTGGTACATGTAATAACCTTGATGCGCCTTGAACTGCAGCAGCACGGTCTTGGCATCCTGCGCCTTGGCAGTGAACTGAAAGGCCTCGTCGGGCGGCAGGAAGTCGCCCTGCTGCGCCTGCGCCGCGGGCAGCAAAACCCCGGCCCAGAGCAATGAAATGCTGAACAGCGCGCGGCCAAGCAGGCCCCAGAAGCGAGCGTAATGCGATGTCGATGTCGCGCGATGGCGCATGAAGAGTCTCCCTTGTCTTGTTGTTTGGTCGTCAGGCGTTGGCCATCCTGACACAGCGGACTGACCCGCCCCGAAGCAAAACGAAATATAAGTCTGAATTCATATTTGAATACGTTGGGAATAGCCCTGCTTCTCAGTCAGACTCCAAGACGGAACACACAGGGGCGCACTCATGCGCGAAAGCGCCGCTGCGTCAGCGTGCGCGCCAGCCACCAGGCCAGCAACAGGTCAAGCACCAGCACAGCCAGATGCAACCCTCCCTTTGCGTCGAACTGGCCAAAGAACAGCGGCCGCACCAATTCGACCGCCGCATGCAGCGGCAGCGCCTGCGCCAGCCATTGCAACGGCAGCGGCAGCGCAGTGAGCGGGAAATACACCCCGGACAGAAACGTCATCGGCGTGAGAACCAGGGTGAAGTAATAGGTGAAAAAGTCATAGCCACGCGCTTTGGCATTGACGATCAGCCCAATGGCCGAGAAGACCAGCCCGGTGAGCAGCAGGAGCGGCAAGGCCAGGAGCAAGGTCCACTCCCGGCTGATGCCCAGCACCACGATGACCACCAGAATCGCCACGCCGCTGAGCATGGACTTGCTGGCCGCCCAGGTGAGTTCACCCAACAGCACGTCGTCCAGCGAGGTGGGCGTGACGCGGATCGCGTCCCAGGTCTTTTGCACATGCATGCGTGAAAACGCGGAATACAACGCCTCGAAACTGGCCGCCATCATCACACTCATGCAGATTGCGCCGGAGGCCAGGAACTGGATATAGGGCACCCCATGCACCTGGCCGATCAACGAGCCCACGCCGAAGCCAAAGGCCACCAGGGTGATGAGCGGCTCGGCGATATTGCCGACCAGACTGGGGATGGCGAGCTTTTTCCAGACGAGAAAATTGCGTTGCCAGATGGGAAGAAAGCGCAGTCGACGGCGTTCTGCAGGGTGGAGCGAGGGCATGGGCGGCTTGATGGGCTTGGCGGCGTGGGGCGTCAGTCGCGCAACTGCCGTCCGGTGAGTTTGAGGAAGACATCTTCCAGATTGGCGCGGCGATGAATCACCCGCAGTCCCGGCAATGCCTCCAGTGCATGAAGTGCTGGCGCACCATGCCGGGTATACGCAAACAAACCGTCCCCGCTGCGCTCCAGACGTTGCACCAAGGGACGCAGAATCTGCTCTGCTGCGTCGAGCCCCTCTCCGTCCAGTTCAATCACCTCGGCTTCCACCTGCTCAGCGATCAGCGCACGCGGTGTGTCTTCGGCGATGCGGCGCCCATGATCGAGCACCAGGATGCGATGGCAGAGCCGCTCGGCCTCGTCCATGAAATGCGTCGTCAGCAACAGCGACTTGCCCTGCGCGGTCAACACCTTGAGGCGCTCCCAGATGAGGTGCCGCGCCTGCGGATCGAGCCCTGTGGTGGGCTCGTCGAGAAAAATCAGATCCGGATCATTGACCAGGGCGCGCGCCAGGCTCAGCCGCCGCCGCATGCCGCCGGACAACTCGCTGATGCGCGCCTTCGCCTTGGATTCGAGTGCGGCAAAGGCCAGCAGTTGCGGCAGCCGCGGCCGCAGCTCGCCATCACGCAAGCCAAAGTAGCGTCCGAACACCATCAGGTTTTCTTCCACGGTGAAATCGGGATCGAGGCTATCGAACTGCGTCACCACCCCCACGCGCAAGCGCGCATGCCGCGCACTGTCAGGCACCGGCTCGCCCATCAGCAAGATGCGGCCACTATCGGGCTTGGCCAGGCCGAGGCAAAGCTGAATCGTGGTGGTCTTGCCCGCGCCGTTGGGGCCAATGATGCCGTAACACTCCCCAGGCTTGAGACGCAAACTCAGGCCATCCACCACCTGCAACTGGCCGTAGCGCTTGTGCACGGCATCGAGCTGCAGCAAAGCGGGAACAGAATCTGGCGAAGGGCTGGATGGCAGATCAGGCATGGTCAATGATGCTACGTGGCGCCCGCGAACTCTGCCGCGCACCAATGAAAAACGCCAGCGAGTGCTGGCGTTCTGTGCAAGTTGGAGCCGCGGGCGTCTCGCGGACTTACTCCGACTTGTCTTCCACAGGTGCAGCGTCCACATCGGGACGATCCACCAGTTCGATCAACGCCATCGGCGCGTTGTCGCCCACGCGGAACCCGAACTTCAGTGTGCGGGTATAACCGCCAGGACGGGTTTCGTAGCGCGGCCCGAGCACGTTGAACAGCTTGGCCACAGAATCCCGGTTGCGCAGGCGGTCAAACGCCAGACGACGGTTGGCCAGCGAGGGCTTTTTGCCCAGCGTGATCAGCGGCTCGACTACTGCGCGCAATTCCTTCGCCTTGGGCAGCGTGGTTTTGATGGCCTCGTGTTCGATCAGCGAATTGGCCATATTGCGAAACATGGCCTTGCGATGGCTGGAGGTGCGATTGAGTTTGCGAAGTCCGTTTCCGTGACGCATGGTGCTTTCCTTTCTTTATCTATAAGGGCCAGCCGGATCAGGTACTGGCCTTGCACTGCCGGATACTCCATCCGGCAAATTTGAAATCCTGTTCAGCGGCTCAGCGCTTGTCCAGGCCACTGGGCGGCCAGTTTTCGAGCTTCATGCCCAAGGTCAGCCCACGGGCAGCAAGCACTTCCTTGATTTCGTTCAATGACTTGCGGCCGAGGTTGGGGGTCTTGAGCAGCTCGGTTTCACTGCGCTGGATCAGGTCGCCGATGTAATAGATGTTCTCGGCCTTGAGGCAGTTGGCCGAACGCACAGTCAGTTCAAGCTCATCCACCGGGCGCAACAGAATCGGGTCATAGGTTTGCGCCCCAGCAGCGGTCTCGGCGGCTTCGGTGGTTTCGGCGCCTTCCAGGCTGGCGAACACGGAAAGTTGCTCAACCAGGATGCGGGCAGAAGACCGAATGGCTTCTTCGGCACTGATGACGCCGTTGGTCTCGATCTCCATCACCAGCTTGTCCAGATCGGTTCGCTGCTCCACGCGGGCGCTTTCCACCGCATAGCTCACGCGACGCACCGGGGAAAACGAGGCATCCAGCACGATGTGGCCAATGCTCTTGCCGCCTTCGTCACCGTAATTGCGCAGAGTGCCCGGCACATAGCCTCGGCCCTTTTCCACCTTGATCTGCATATCAAGCTTACCGCCGTGCGACAGATGTGCAATCACATGCTCCGGATTGATGATCTCCACATCATGCGGCGTCTGAATGTCAGCGGCTGTCACCACGCCTTCACCTTCCTTGCGCAGCGACAGAGTCACTTCATCACGGTTGTGCAGCTTGAGGACTACACCCTTGAGATTGAGCAACACGCCGATCACGTCTTCCTGAAGGCCGTCGACAACAGAATACTCATGGAGCACGCCATTGATGCTGACTTCGGTCGGGGCATAGCCGACGAGCGAAGACAACATCACACGGCGCAGGGCGTTGCCCAGCGTATGGCCATAACCACGTTCGAACGGCTCAAGAACAACCTTGGAACGGTTGTGTCCGAGCGATTCAACCTGAATCGATTTGGGGCGGAGAAGTGTTGTTTGCATGAGGCTTCCTGTTCAATACCCTCCGCTCGTTACGCGGATAAGGCCGAGGTGAGCAGTCGCTGCCTGAAACCGGCGCGACACAAACACGCCCTGACTAGTAGCAAGGCGTGAAAAAAACGATCAGCGGGAATACAACTCGATGATCAACGATTCGTTGATGTCGTTGGCAAAAGCATCGCGATCAGGCGATTTCTTGAAAACACCTTCCATTTTGGTCGCTTCAACCTGCACCCAATCAGGAAATCCATTGGACTCGGCCAACTTCACGGCTTCCTGAATGCGCGCCTGATTGCGCGACTTTTCACGCACCGCCACAACATCGCCTGCCTTGATCTGCGCAGAGGGAATGTTCAACAACTTGCCATTCACTGTAATGGAGCAATGACTCACCAGTTGCCGTGCTTCGGCACGGGTGCTGCCGTAACCCATGCGATACACCACATTATCAAGACGCGATTCCAGCAAACCCAGCAGATTGGCGCCAGTGTTCCCTGAGCGGCGCTGCGCCTCTTCGTAGTAACGGCGAAATTGACGCTCAAGCACACCGTACATGCGCTTGACCTTCTGCTTTTCACGCAGCTGCTTGCCGTAGTCGGAGGTGCGAGCACCCGAAGTGCGGCCATGTTGGCCAGGCTTGGTTTCTAGCTTGACCTTGGAGTCAATCCCACGGCGTGCGCTCTTGAGAAAAAGATCTGCGCCTTCGCGACGGGTGAGCTTGCCTTTAGCACCAATAAAACGAGCCACTTGGAATTCCTTTCAATACTGCCATGCCATTCATTGCATGGGAGCCCGAAACCTCGGGCAGTGGGCTTAAAGAAGCGCGCTTAGACGCCAAGTCGTTGGCGCACCAAGCATGCAGGTGAAATTGAATCAGCGCAGCGGTGCGGCGCGATTGAAATCCGCGAAATTAAACGCGGCGACGCTTCGGGGGACGGCAGCCGTTATGCGGAATCGGGGTCACGTCTTCGATCAATGTGACCTTGATGCCCAGATTATTCAGCGCACGAACCGACGATTCACGTCCTGGGCCAGGGCCTTTGATGAATACTTCCAGGTTCTTGATGCCATATTCAAGCGCGATACGGCCTGCCTGCTCGGCTGCAACCTGCGCCGCAAACGGCGTTGATTTGCGCGAGCCCTTGAATCCTTGCGCACCAGAGGACGATGCAGACAGCGCATTGCCCTGACGATCAGTGATCGTAATGATGGTATTGTTGAACGACGCATGGACGTGCGCAATACCGTCAGAAACATTCTTGCGAACTTTCTTACGTGCGCGCTGCGCCGAGCTGTTCTGGGTAGATGGTTTAGCCATTTGCTTGGATCCTTACTTATTTCTTCAGCGAGATGCTGCCCTTGCGCGGCCCCTTGCGGGTGCGCGCATTGGTGCGCGTGCGCTGGCCACGAACCGGCAAACCACGGCGGTGGCGGAAACCACGGTAACAACCCAGGTCCATCAAACGTTTGATGTTGACGGAGATCTCACGGCGCAAATCACCTTCAATGGTGAGTTTGCCAATTGCATCCCGCACCTTTTCGAGCTCGTTGTCGGTCAGGTCTTTGATGCGCTTGTTGTAAGGAACGCCCGAAGCATCACAAATGGCGCGCGCAGTTGTGCGGCCAATTCCGTAGATTGCCGTCAAGCCAATCTCGGAGTGTTGTTGTGGCGGAATGTTAATACCAGCAATACGTGCCATTGAATACCTCGAACTTCAAAAAATTATCTGGGCTCAACCCTGGCGCTGCTTATGACGCGGGTCAGTGCAAATCACGCGCACAACACCCTTGCGTCGGATGATTTTACAGTTACGGCACATTTTTTTGACCGATGCGCTCACTCTCATGATGATCCTCTCTTACTCTTACTTGGCACGGAAAACGATCCGCGCACGTGACAAATCATAGGGCGTCAACTCAACAGTGACCTTGTCGCCCGGAAGAATACGGATGTAATGCATACGCATTTTTCCGGAAATGTGTCCTAGCACCGAGTGGCCGTTTTCCAGCTTGACTCGGAAGGTTGCATTCGGAAGATTTTCAAGAATCTCCCCCTGCATTTGAATGACGTCATCCTTGGACATAAAACTCCGTTAACGCGCTCCGCCCAAGCCCGATTTGAAATTGGCTTTCTTGAGCAGCGCATCGTATTGATGCGACATGGCATAAGCCTGTACTTGCGCCATAAAGTCCATCGTGACCACGACAATAATCAGCAGAGAAGTCCCGCCGAAACTGAAGGGAACATTGTATTTGAGAACCAAAAACTCGGGAAGCAGACAGACTAAGGTGATGTAGATCGCACCAACCAGAGTCAGACGCATGAGCACCTTATCAATGAATTTCGCCGTCTGTTCGCCGGGACGAATCCCTGGAATGAATGCGCCACCCTTTTTCAACTGGTCCGCCGTCTCACGGCTATTAAAAACAAGTGCGGTGTAGAAGAAAGCAAAGAAAATGATTGCGCCTGCATACAACAGAATATAGAGGGGCTGGCCGGGAGACAAAGCACCGGATACATCCTTCAGCCATCCCATGCCTTTGGCTGCTCCAAACCAGCTCACCGCGGTGGCAGGCAGCAAAATAATAGACGATGCAAAAATGGGCGGAATTACACCAGCCATGTTCAGCTTGAGCGGCAGATGCGAGCTTTGGCCACCGTAGACCTTATTGCCTACCTGACGCCGCGCATAATTCACCAGAATCTTGCGCTGCCCGCGCTCAACAAAAACAACAAAATAAGTGACAAGAACCACGATGGCAAGGACAAACAGTGCAACCAACACACTCATGGCGCCCGTACTCACAAGTTCCATCAAACCAGCTACCGCCGAAGGCAGGCCTGCAACGATCCCTGCAAAAATAATGATCGAGATTCCATTGCCCAAACCACGCTCGGTGATCTGTTCTCCAAGCCACATCAAAAACATGGTGCCGGAAGTCAGGGTCAGGACAGCCGACAATTGAAATCCGATACCGGGATTGATCACCAGCCCCGGCGAAGCTTGCAGCGCAACAGCAATGCCGAAAGACTGAAAGAGAGCCAGCACCAATGTGAAATAGCGCGTGTATTGCGTTGTTTTACGCCGACCTGCTTCGCCTTCTTTTTTCAGAGCTTCAAGCGAAGGGACAACATAGGTCAGCAACTGCATGATGATCGATGCCGAAATATACGGCATGATGCCCAAGGCAAAGACCGTGAAGCGCGCCAGGGCTCCGCCCGAGAACATATTAAACAGGCCAAGAATTCCACTTGAGTTGTTTTTGAACAACTGCTGCAGATGCGTCGGGTCTATCCCCGGCACCGGGATATGCGCACCGATCCGGTAGACAACCAGTGCGCCAAGCAGAAATAACAGGCGACGACCGAGGTCGCCATATTTTCCCTGCTGTGCCACGCTAGAACTGGCCATGTTGATGGTTCCGTGTTTTAGGCAGCGGCGGCGACGTCAGCCACACTTCCGCCAGCTGCTTCAATCGCGCTGCGTGCACCCTTAGTCGCAAGGATGCCCTGCAATTTGACAACACGCGCAATTGAACCGGAGGCGATGACTTTAACCGTGCGGGACAGGTCGGGCACGAGGCCGTGCGCCTTAAGTGTCAGCATGTCGATCTCATCTTCCTGCATGCGATTCAAGTCTGCCAAGGTGACCTGGGCGCTATAACGTGCGATCGGTGACTTGAAACCGCGCTTGGGCAGACGGCGTTGCAACGGCATTTGGCCGCCTTCAAAACCGACCTTGTGAAAACCACCCGAGCGAGACTTCTGACCCTTGTGTCCACGGCCCGCGGTTTTACCAAGACCCGAGCCCATTCCACGGCCAACACGACGCTTGGCATGCTTCGCGTCGTTGGCGGGCTTGATGGTATTGAGTTGCATATCGACTCTCACAAATTCTTTTGTTATGCGAAACCTGGCGTGCGGCAAGCGAAATTCAGATCCTGCCGCAAACGCTTAGGCGCAAATTTCAACCAGGTAACTGACCTTGCGGATCATTCCGCGCACTGCTGCGGTGTCTTCAAGCTCGCGAACGCTGTTCAGTTTGCGCAGGCCAAGGCCACGCACCGTGGCGCGGTGTGACTCGCGCGTGCCAATGACGCTACGGACGAGTTTGATCTTGATGATTTTTTTATCACTCATGATGTTCAACCCAAAATCTCTTCAACGGTTTTGCCACGCTTCATGGCAATTTCCTGAGCAGAACTCATATTGCCCAGGGCATCGAGCGTTGCGCGCACCATGTTGTAGGGATTGGTTGACCCGTGGCTCTTGGCCACGATATCGGTGATCCCCAACACTTCAAACACAGCCCGCATCGGGCCGCCAGCAATAATGCCGGTACCCTGGACCGCGGGCAGCATCATGACATTGGCGGCGCCATGCTGACCCATGACTTTGTGGTGCAGAGTACCGCCTCTCAGCGGAACTTTCACCATGTTGCGGCGGGCCTGCTCCATTGCCTTTTGAACTGCGACGGGAACTTCACGCGCTTTTCCCTTGCCCATACCGATGCGGCCATCGCCATCACCCACGACGGTCAACGCAGCGAAACCTAGAATACGGCCGCCCTTGACGACTTTGGTGACGCGGTTGACCGCAATCATCTTCTCGCGCAGACCATCGTCACGCGCTTCGTTGGCAAACTTGTTTTGAACTTTAGCCATGATGTGCTCGTTCTCAGAACTTCAGGCCGGCTTCGCGCGCAGCCTCAGCGAGCGCTTTCACGCGCCCATGAAAGCGAAACCCCGAACGGTCGAAAGCGACGGAGTCGATACCGGCAGCCTTCGCCTTTTCGGCGATGCGCGTGCCCACAGCAACAGCCGCGGCAAGGTTGCCGCCATGACCGTTGAGTTGTCCACGCACTTCTGCCTCTACCGTCGATGCGGTAGCGAGAACACGGTCGCCCTCGGCAGAAATGATGCTGGCGTAGATATGCTGATTGGTGCGATGCACGGACAGACGCACAGCACGAAGACGTGCGATACGGCGGCGGGTGGCCTGAGCGCGGCGCAGGCGGGAAATGTTTTTGCTGATCATGATCCTGGCCTTTACTTCTTCTTGGTTTCCTTGATCACCACGACTTCGTCGGCATAACGCACACCCTTGCCTTTGTAGGGCTCTGGCGGGCGGAAGGCGCGTACTTCTGCAGCGATCTGGCCTACGAGTTGCTTGTCCACACCCTTGATCAGGATTTCGGTGGGAGTCGGCGTCTCGACCTTGATGCCTTCCGGCATTTCCTTAATGACGGGGTGCGAAAATCCGATCGACAGATTCAGTTTTGCGCCCTGGGCTTGGGCCTTGAAGCCCACGCCCACCAAGGTCAGCTTGCGCTCGAAACCCTTGGAGACGCCTTCCACCATTCCAGCGACCAAAGCACGCATCGTGCCAGACATGGCATGTGCTTCGCGTGATTCGTTGGTCGGCGCAAAAGTCAGTGCGCCATTGTCTTGGGCAATACGAACTCCAGCGAATTGAGAACGCTGCAACTTGCCAAGACCACCCTTGACAGCGATCATGTCTTCAGTGAGATTGACTTCCACACCTGCGGGCAACTGAACCGGATATTTTGCAATACGTGACATAGTTTTCCCCTTAGGCCACGTAGCAGAGCACTTCGCCGCCCACACCCACCTGACGCGCCTTGCGATCGGTCATGAGCCCTTGCGGAGTGGAGACGATTGCAACGCCAAGGCCATTCATGACCTGAGGAATGCTCTCCTTGCCCCGGTAGACGCGCAGCCCTGGGCGGCTGACCCGCTCCAGACGCTCAATGACCGGCTTGCCTGCGTAATACTTCAGCGAAATTTCGAGATCGGCTTTGGCATCGTTCTCCCGACGGATGTTGAAGCCGTCGATATAGCCCTCTTCTTGCAGGACTTGAGCGATTGCCGCTTTGATCTTCGAGGCTGGCATTGTTACCTTCGCCTTGGCGACCATCTGCGCGTTACGAATACGCGTCAGCATGTCGGCGATGGGATCACTCATGCTCATCAATACTCTCCTAAAAACTTTTGGCGTCAGGCCGGAATGGCAAACCGAACTCGACTCACTGTCTGAATGAACGATTACCAGCTGGACTTGGTCACGCCAGGGATTTCCCCGCGGAACGCCAGCTCACGAATTTTGCTGCGCGACAAGCCGAAGCGACGGAACGTTCCGCGCGGGCGGCCGGTGATGGCACAGCGATTGCGTAGACGCGTCGGGCACGAATTGCGCGGCAGTTGCTGAATCTTCAGACGGGCTTCGTAGCGCTCTTCGAACGACTTGGAAGAGTTGTCAACGATGGCCTGCAACTCAGCGCGCTTCGCTGCAAATTTTGCAACCAAGTCTTCGCGCTTTTTTTGGCGATTGATGAGGGACAGTTTTGCCATGATGACCTCAGTTCTTGAATGGGAAGCGGAATGCGGCGAGAAGCGCCTTG
Organism: Thiomonas sp.; assembly: GCA_028706735.1. Classification (GTDB taxonomy): domain Bacteria; phylum Pseudomonadota; class Gammaproteobacteria; order Burkholderiales; family Burkholderiaceae_C; genus Thiomonas. The sequence goes on along the minus strand of JAQTVS010000001.1, from coordinate 17,115 downwards.
CACTCCTCGTCTGTTTTCGCCGTCGTCGTGACGCTGATGTTCAAGCCACGCAGCGCATCGACCTTGTCGTACTCGATTTCCGGGAAGATGATCTGTTCCTTGACACCGATGTTGTAATTGCCGCGACCATCAAAGGCGCGCGCGGAGATGCCACGGAAGTCACGCACGCGCGGCAGCGCGATGGTCACGAACCGGTCGAGAAAGTCATACATGCGACCGCCGCGCAGCGTCACCATGCAGCCAATCGGCAGGTCTTCGCGAATCTTGAAGCCCGCAATAGCCTTGCGTGACTTGGTCACAACCGGCTTTTGGCCCGCGATCTTGGTCAGGTCGCCAACGGCGTGCTCCATGACCTTCTTGTCAGCCACCGCCTCGGACACCCCCATATTGAGAGTCACCTTAGTCAGGCGCGGCACTTCCATCACCGACTTATAGCCAAACTTGGCCATCAATTCGGGAACGACTTTTTCTTTGTAAATCGTCTGCAGGCGCGACATAAATCCTCCGGTCAACCCTTGATCTGCTCGCCACTGGACTTGAAGACGCGCACTTTGCCGCCATCCGCCAGGGTTTTGAAGCCGACGCGATCCGCCTTGCCGGTCGCCGGGTTGTAAATTGCCACATTGCTCTGATGAATCGCCAGATCACGCGATACCACACCACCCGCCTCGCCCTTCATCGGGTTGGGGCGCACGTTTTTTTTCACAGTGCGCACCCCTTCAACCACGAGATGGTCAGCATCGGCACGCGACGTCACACGGCCGCGGCGACCTTTGTCGCTGCCGGCAATGACAATCACCTCATCATCTTTGCGAATCTTGTTCATCACAAATCCTTTTCTCGCTCGCTCAAAGCACTTCAGGTGCCAGAGAAACGATCTTCATGAAGCGCTCGGTACGCAGCTCGCGCGTCACCGGCCCGAAAATGCGGGTTCCAATCGGCTCAAGTTTTGCGTTGAGCAACACTGCGGCATTGCCGTCAAACTTGATCAGCGAACCATCGGCGCGGCGAACGCCCTTGGCGGTGCGAACAACCACAGCACTGTAGACCTCGCCTTTTTTCACGCGGCCGCGCGGCGCAGCTTCTTTGATGCTGACCTTGATGATGTCGCCCACGCCGGCATAGCGGCGCTTGGAGCCGCCAAGCACCTTGATACACATGACGGATTTGGCGCCCGTGTTATCGGCGACATCCAGTCTGGATTGCGTCTGAATCATGTAATTTCCTTCACCCAACTTAGTCGCACTGCGTGCGCCAGTCTTGGCTCCCTGGTGCGGGAATTGACCTGTATAGTTCTTCCCTCGGCTGCTACCGCCCCTGCTTGAAGCCTGCTGCCGAAAAGACGAAGCATTGAATTCTGCCGCGCACCAAGAAAACTGTCAACTGTTTTTTGTGGCGTCGTGATGGCGCGCGCCCTCAATCGGAGCGCGCAGTCTGGCCGCGGCAGTTCAGCGCGCTGACAACTGAGGAAATCAACACCACGGCGGCGTAGTCGATGATCGCCCCTTCCCGAACAAGCCCGCTGCCCACGAGGGCGATGTGCGCGATCCAAGCCGCGGCTCCAGCCCGAAGCGCACGGCGCCAGGACGGCACGGAGCATCCGCCCCCACAAGCCCAGGCGGCCAAAGCGCCCGTCACCGCCCCGACAAACAAGGGCATGACGCTGGTCTGCACAAACCAAAGCAAAAAAATCGAGATCATGAAACGTGATAGAAAGGCAGGCTTTTTTGGATTTAGGGTGGATGGACTTGCTGTTTTCCCGATGGACGGCTCGGGCGAACGGAAATACTCTACCCTGTACTGTCAACGACGGAAGCCTCTGGCGCATTCCTGGTTTGATCAGGATCAGACGCCTCAAGGCACGATAGTTCTTAAAATCACGATTTATATATGTTGCTCGCTGCCATTGGACTCAACCACCAAACCGCCCCAGTCGGGGTGCGGGAGCGTCTGGCGTTCTCAGCCGACACGTTGGTGGATGCCTTGCAGCGCCTGAAGGCCTCCATGCTGTCTGGCAGGAGCAACGGCCCGGTTGAGGCGGCGATTCTATCGACCTGCAACCGCACCGAGATCTATTGCGCGGCGCAAAGCGATCCGCGCGACGCGCTGCTGCACTGGCTGTCCAGCGAGCGCAATGTGCAACTGGACGACTTGTCTGACCACAGCTACAGGCTGGTGCAGGACGGCACCGTACGGCACGCGTTTCGCGTGGCCAGCGGCCTCGATTCGATGGTGCTGGGAGAGCCGCAGATTCTGGGGCAGATGAAGGAAGCGGTTCGTGTGGCCTCCGACTCCGGAGCCCTTGGCAGCACCCTGAATCAAATGTTCCAGCGCACCTTCTCCGTAGCCAAGGAGGTGCGGACCAATACCGAGATCGGCGTGCATTCGGTCAGCATGGCCGCTGCCAGTGTGCATCTGGCGCAAACCGTGTTCGAAAGCCTGAACGATTGCCGCGTGCTGTTCATCGGCGCCGGCGACATGATCGAACTCGTCGCCACCCACTTCGCCGCGCATCAGCCCAAGAGCATGGTGATCGCCAATCGCACGATCGAGCGGGGCGCGCGTCTGGCGCAGCGCTTCGGGGCAGAAGCTATCCGCCTGTCCGACGTGCCGCAGCGTCTGGCGGAGTTCGACGTGGTCGTCACCAGCACCGCCAGCACGCTGCCCATCATCGGACTGGGTGCAGCCGAGCGCAGCATCAAGCAGCGCCGCCACAAACCGGTGGTCATGGTCGATCTGGCCGTGCCGCGCGACATCGAGCCCGAGGTCGCGCAACTGCGCGACGTCTATCTGTATTCGGTCGACGATCTATCAGCCTTGGTGCGCAGCAATACGGAAAAGCGCCAGGCCGCCATTGAGCAGGCGGAAGCCATCATCGAAAACCGGGTGCACGGGTTTCTGGAATGGCTGGATCTGCGCTCGCAGGTGCCGCTGATCCAGCGCCTGCAGTCGCAAAGCGAGCAGTGGCAGTCCCATGAAGTCGAGCGCGCGCGTCGCCTGCTGGCGCGTGGCGAGTCGCCCGAGGTCGTTCTTGATGCCCTTGCCCGTGGCTTGTCGCACAAATTCCTGCATGGCGCCTTCACAGCGCTGCATCATGGCGACGCTGGGCATCGCCAGGTCGTGGCGCAGGCAGTCGAGCGGGTGTTTCTCTGTCCGCACCGGAACGATGTGGACACGTCGTCAGACGCGTCGGTCTAGGAGCCTGTCGGGCTTTGGTCGTCGAAAGCGTTCTCGGAGAGCGGCGTAGCCAAAATGGGGCCCAGCGAGGACAGTTTTTGCCGGATTTGCAGACCCATCGCCCCGCTATGGGTCAAAAAGACGGTGAAAACGAGCTGGCGAAGTTTCGGCGTCGCCAAAAATGGACTGCTGCGACCCATTTGCAGCCGACGATTCCAAAGCCCGACAGGCTCCTAGCGACTTCGTCCATCCGCTGTGACGTTGTGCTGTGCGTCAGGCCGCATGGCTCCGTGGCTCGCCACACCGCTTGACTTTCCTTTCATGAAGCCTTCCCTGCTGGACAAACTGGAGCAGATGCAACGCCGCGCCAGCGAGCTGGACGCCCTGCTCGCCGACCCTGATTGCACCTCCCATATCGAGCGCTACCGCAGCATCACGCGGGAGCTGGCCGAGTTGCAGCCGATCGTCGCGCTGCTCGATCAATTCCAGAGAAAGTCCGGGGATCTGGCCCAAGCCCAATCCCTATTGAGCGATCCCGACATGAAGGAGCTGGCACAGCAGGAAGTTCAGGACGCGCGCGCCGCACTGACCGATCTGGAAGCGCAGTTGCAGGTGGCGCTGCTGCCGCGTGACCCGGACGACAGCCGCAATGTGTTCGTGGAAATTCGCGCGGGAACCGGCGGCGAGGAGTCCGCGCTGTTTGCTGCCGATCTATTGCGCATGTACACGCGCTACGCCGAGCGCAAGCGCTGGGCAACGGAGCTGATCAGCGAAAGCCCCAGCGATCTGGGCGGCTACAAGGAAGTGATATTGCGCATCGCGGGCGATGGCGCATACGGCCTGCTGAAATATGAATCGGGAGGGCACCGCGTGCAGCGCGTGCCCAAAACTGAAACCCAGGGTCGCATCCACACCAGTGCGGCCACGGTGGCAGTACTGCCGGAAATGGACGAGGCGCAAGCGGTGCAGATCAGCCCGTCTGATTTGCGCATCGACACCTTCCGCGCCTCGGGCGCCGGTGGCCAGCACATCAACAAGACCGATTCGGCCATTCGCATCACCCATCTGCCCACGGGGCTGGTGGTGGAATGTCAGGATGAACGCTCGCAGCACCGCAACAAGGCACGGGCGCTGTCGGTGCTGGCGGCGCGGCTGGCCGAGCGCGAGCGGCAGGCCCGGCATGCGCAGGAGGCGGCCACGCGCAAAAGCCTGGTGGGCAGCGGCGACCGATCCGACCGCATCCGCACTTACAACTTTCCGCAAGGGCGCGTCAGCGAGCACCGCATCAACCTCACGCTGTACAAGATCGACGCCATTCTCGATGGCGATCTGGATGACCTGCTCACCGCCCTGCAGACCGAAGACCAGGCCGAGCAGCTTGCTGCGCTGGGAGCGGCTTGAGATGACCCTGCTGGCGCAGTGGATGCGCGCCTGCGGGCTGGCCCGGCTGGACGCCCAGGCCCTCGTCAGCACAGTGCTGGGCTGGAGCCGCGCTCAGCAGGTGGCGCACCCCGAACAAGAACTCCACAGCGCCGATCTGGCGCAGCTGGACGCTCTCGCCGCCCGGCTGCGTGCGGGTGAACCGATGGCCTATGTGCTGGGTGAACGGGAGTTCTATGGGCTGATGTTTCAGATCACGCCCGATGTGCTCATTCCCCGGCCCGATACCGAGCTGCTGGTGGAACTTGCCCTGCAGAAGCTCGAAGCCTTCGCACCGTCTTCCACCCCGCGCGTGCTCGACATGGGCACAGGCAGCGGGGCGATTGCCGTGGCGCTCGCCCACACACGGCCGCAGGCGGAGGTCTGGGCGCTCGATGCCAGCGCCGTGGCACTGACCGTGGCCCAATCCAACGCCCAGCGGCTGCTGCCCCCGCAGCGCGCTGCTGGCGCAATTCGCTTCGTGCAGTCCGATTGGTTCGCGGCGCTGCGCCACGTCGATGCTACTGCGCCGCGTTTTGATTGCATCGTCTCCAACCCGCCCTACGTCGCGCAGCATGACCCGCATCTGCCCGCGCTGCGCCATGAACCGGCGCTCGCGCTCACCGGGCAGCGCCCCAGCGCGGATGGCCTGGGCGACATCCGCCAGATCGTCGCGCAGGCCGCTGATTTTCTGCATGCCACTGGCTGGCTGCTGCTGGAGCATGGCTATGACCAGGCAGATGCGGTGCGCGCCCTGCTGGCAGCGCAAGGCTGGCGGGACGTGTTCAGCGCGCGCGACCTGTCTGGAATCGAGCGCGTCAGCGGGGGACTTTGTCCGCGCCCACGGCAAATCCAAAGCCCCCCTAAAATTGCATGATCGACATCAAACAGGAAACGCAGCCATGTCCAGCGTGCAGGAACAGATTGATCAAATCGTCAAGAACAACGACGTGGTGCTGTTCATGAAAGGATCGCCGCAGTTCCCCATGTGCGGGTTCTCGGGCCGGGCGGTGCAGTTGCTCAAGTCCTGCGGCGTCAGCCAGATCAAGGCTGTTGACGTGCTGCAGGATGAGGGCATCCGCCAGGGCATCAAGGAGTATGCCAACTGGCCGACCATCCCGCAGCTTTATGTGAAGGGCGAATTCATTGGCGGCTCGGACATCTTGTCCGAGATGGCGCAGAGCGGCGAATTGCAGACCTTGTTGGCCAGCCTCAAGTAAAGCCTCCCGGCCACGCGCTTGAATTCCAGTCCTGGCTCCAACGCCCGGCCCCGGCTCATCGTTGCGCTGACCGGCGCCACCGGCATCGTCTATGGCGTGCGTCTGCTGCAGCATCTGCGGCGTCTGGGCACGGTGGAAACCCACCTGCTGATTTCCGCCGCCGGCGTGCTCAATCTCAAGGTGGAACTGGCTCTGGACCGCAAATCGGTCGAAGCCCTGGCCGATTTCGTCCATCCGGTGGGGGACATCGGCGCCAGCATTGCCAGCGGCTCGTTTGCCAGTCTGGGCATGGTGGTGGCGCCGTGTTCCATGCGCTCGCTGGCCTCCATCGCCCACGGTTTTTGCGACAACCTCATCACCCGAGCGGCAGATGTGTGCCTGAAAGAACGGCGCAAACTGGTGCTGCTGCCGCGGGAAGCGCCGCTCAATCTGGCGCATCTGCGCAATATGACCGCCGTGACGGAAATGGGCGGCATCATCTTCCCGCCACTGCCCGCGTTTTATCTGCGGCCCAGCAGCATCGAGGCCATGGTGGACGCCAGCTTGGCGCGCGTGCTCGACCAGTTCGGCATCGCACATGATCTCGGCGTGGAGTGGGCAGGGATCAAGTCAACTTAAATTCGGCGTTGCTGCATGGCGGTTTGTCCAATGTCATTGTGAGCACCCGTAACTCAGGCCTATAAAGACAGATCCTTCAGGAGTCTGCATGAACCAACCTTCCGGCGCACGCACCACAGCAAAAAAAGCGGCGGCCAAAAACCCTGCGCGTCGCCGCGCCGCGCCGCATGACAAAGTCGTCCAAGGCGATATTCCGCCACATTTGACGCCGTCCGGGGTGCGCAATTTCGTTCTTGAGCAATCGCAGGAGGCCGCCCAGCAAGCCGAGTTGGCCGCGCTGGACACCATTCTCGACAGTACGTCCGCAACAGACGGCGCCCGCGAAGCCGTCCAGGCCATTCTTGATGGCGACGCCCCCGATGACGCCCTGGCCATGCGCACCGCGCTCGGATTGCCAACGCCTGAAGGCGTTGCGAGCCGCACCAGCGACGAGTTGGCGGAAGACTGGCGCAAGGGGGGCTATCCGTATAAGTACAAAATGCTGCGCCGCGATTACGAGCGCGAAAAATTTGTCCTGCAAACCGAACTGCTCAAGCTGCAGGCCTGGGCCAAGGAAACGCACCAGCGCATCATCATCCTGTTCGAGGGCCGCGACGCAGCAGGCAAGGGCGGCACCATCAAACGGGTGATGGAACACCTCAACCCGCGCGGCGCACGCGTCGTTGCGCTGGAAAAACCCAGCGAGGTCGAACGTGGCCAGTGGTATTTCCAACGCTACGTGCAGCACTTGCCGACAGCCGGCGAGATCGTGCTGTTCGACCGCAGCTGGTACAACCGCGCCGGCGTGGAGCGGGTGATGAATTTTTGCACGCAGGCGGAATACAACGAGTTTCTGCGGCAGGCGCCGGAATTCGAGCGCAACTTGGTGCGCAGCGGCATCCACCTCATCAAGTTCTGGTTTTCGGTCAGCCAGGAAGAGCAGCGTCGCCGCTTCAAGGAACGCCAGGTGCATCCGCTCAAGCAGTGGAAGCTCTCCCCGATCGACATGGCGTCGCTCGACAAATGGGACGACTACACCCGCGCCAAGGAGGCCATGTTTTTCCACACCGACACTGCGGATTCACCCTGGACGGTGGTGAAATCCAACGACAAGAAGCGTGCGCGCCTGCACGCCATGCGCTATCTGCTGCATTCCCTGCCCTACACCGGCAAGGACGTGAGCCGGATCGGCGAAGTCGACAACCTGATCGTGGGCCGCGCCAATTTCATCCACGAGCGGGGCGAACACGACCTGAGCAAAGGCGAATACGTCTGAAACGCACCGGACCGGTCAGCGGTCAGGCTGCCGACTGGCACTGAACTGACGCGGCGCCAAACCGCGCGGTGAATGCCGCTTGCAATGCAGCGTTCACATTCGGCAGGGCGGCGCGGATGGCGCGCAGCCTCGGCGCATCGGCCTCGCGCTGCGGCGCAGACCAGGCCGACTGCGGCCAATAGGCATCCCAGCGCCAGCGGGCGATCACATGCCAGTGCAGATGCGGCACGACATTCCCCAGGCTGGCGAGGTTGATCTTGTCAGGCTGCAACTGCGTGCGCAGCGTCTGCTCGGCCAGGGCCACGGCGTCCATGCAGCTCAGCCGCTGCAATGCGCTCAGGTCGCTGAACTCGGCCACATGCGCCGTCCAGACCACGCGGTAAAACGCGGGGAGCAAAGCGTCCTCGGCGTGGATCAGGCGGAAATCCGCGCCGCGCCAGACCACGATGCCTCCGTCCGTCTGGCACAGCGGGCAGGGTGCGCTCTGCGACATGTCGTTCAGGCGCGCTGCGCCGCCCCTGCCATGATGACCGCACCAGTCGGCAGCCCGGTCGGCGATCCGCCCGCAGGCTCCACGCTGACCGCAAAAGCCTTGGCCTGCGCCAGCCGCGCCTGGCCAGGCGTCAGCACGCCAAGCGAAATCGGCGCGCCCTGCGTGGGCAACAGCCAGAGTTGATAGCTCTTGCCGCTGGGCGGCGCCATCGGGCCGATGGTCGTCAAGGTGAGCGCACCGTTTTGCACCGTCACCACGGCAGACTGCCCGCCTTTGCCGTGCATCAAAGCCGCCATCTGCACCGGGGCAGCAGCGCCGCCGGTCTGGCTTGGCTGTTGCACGACGAGCATCACCGAAAGCGCCACGGCCGCCGCTGCCACGCCACCAAGCAGAAGAGAAAGGCGGCCCCAAGTACGCTCACCCCAGCCGGTTTCAACAGCGGCCGTCTGCGAAGCGCTTGCAGGCGCGCCGAGCCGCGCTGAGATTCCCTGCCAGATCGCATCGGCAGGCTGGCCATAGTCCTTGCTCGACAGCAGTCCGGCGTCGAGTCGTTCGCGCCAGCGCAGCACCGCGCTGGCGAAGGCCGGGCTTTGCTCCAGCAAGCGTTGCGCGGCAGGACTGAGTCCACCGGTCAGCCAGTCGGCCGCGAGCCGGTCAAGCAGGGCCGTGCTGTTGTAGCGCTGCGGCAGGTTCATCGTGCGCCCTCCCCCAGACAATCGCGCAACAGCAGCACCGCGCGGCGGATCAGGGTCTTGACCGTGCCCAGCGGCACGGCGCGCTCGCGCGCCAGTTCAGCGTGCGACTGCCCCATGACATAAGCCGCAGCGAGCAGATCACGCTGGCGGGGTTGAAGCTGGCCCAAACAATCCTCCACGTGCTGCCCCTGCAACCCCGCTTCGAGCAGCGCTTCGGGGGTACGGTGATCGGCGATGTCAGGTGGATCACCGTCTTCGGTGTGCACGGGCGCCAGATACCGCGCCTCGCGCTTGCCCGCGCGCAGGCGATTGAGGCAGGTGTTGCGCACCAGAGCCGATAACCAAGCCTCCGGCGATCCCAGATGGGGCCGGTAGCTCGCCGCCTGGCTCCAGATTTTCACATAGGCGTCCTGCATGGCCTCTTCCGCGGCGGCGGTGTCGCGCAGCAAACGCAGGCAGATGGCCCAAGCCCGGCTGCGCATGGCCGCGTACAACTGGCTGAACGCATCACGATCAGACAGGGCGGTGTAGGCAAGCAAGGACTGCAAGTCAGGCATGTGCAAAACGGGCGTGAACCAGAGGACGCGCGGCGCATGTTACCGACATTGCGCCGCGCCCCCCGAAGAACGCCCTGTCGTTCAGGCGATGAACGCCGCAGGCGCCGGGTCTTTGCCCAATGCGTTGAGCAGAATTGCCCAGTGCATGGCCTCGTCGCCCATGATGCTGGCCGCGGCCTTGGCCAGATCCTTGTTGTGGAATTGCGGCACAGCGCCCAGATAGGCGCTGGCCGCGGCCTTTTCCAGACCGGCGGCGAATTCCAGCACATCGGCCTGCGATTTGAGCGATGCGGCCGGGAACCCATAGTCCGCCGGCATCTTCGCCATGACCGGCGTGCCGCCGAGCTTGCTGATGGTGGACGACAGCACCGCGGCAAGCGCCTTGTGCTGTCCCTGGAATTTCACGGCCACGGCGAGCACCGGTTTTTCCAGCAAGCCCGACTCCGCGCCCACCTGGTAAGCGGCGATGGCCTGATATTCCATCCAGCCCGAGTGCGACGTTGAGAATGGCAATGTCGTCCGTGGTTGACTTGGACATCGTCCCTGCCCAGCGCGTCACCGGCGCCAGCGCGCTGGAAGCGGCCAGCCCGCGGCGAACAGGCCGCCGACGCGAAAAAACTGACGGCGGCTTGCGCTCTGCCCGCTGGAATCCTCGGGGATGGCGGAATTGGAAGGGTCTGCGTTGGCTGCGGCTTGCGTGCATTGCATGGTGAAACCTCCTGAAAGGGGAAAAAAAAACGAGAACAGCGCGGTCTGTGCGACTGTTGTTCGAATGACGCACCAGCCGGCAAAACGGATTCAGCATGCGCGATTCATTTATCCCAGATCAAAAGATTGCAATTTCGGCATATCGGGCTTCGGAGTTTTTGCGTCTTGTCACATTTGCAACTTCATGTATCTGTGATCATGCGTCTTCTGATCGATCCGTCTCGCACACCGACTGGAGTGTTCGTCATGCCGTTTACCCACCGCTTCGCGCCTGCCGCCCGCCTCGGCTTCTGGCTTCGTCTGGCCGCTCTTAGTGCGGTCGCGATCAGCGTCCCGCCAGCCCTGGCCAACCCTGCTTCGTCTGCACCGCAGGCGGCGATTGCCGAGGTCGACATCCACTCGCCCTACCGCGTGGTGCCCAAAATGCCAACCGGTTCGAAAGCCACGGCCGATCACAGCAAGTTCAAGGAGCTTCAAGGACCGTTCAAAAGCGGCCCGGAAGTCACCGCGGCCTGCCTGAGCTGCCACACCGAGGCGGCCAAGCAGATCAAGGGCACCATCCACTGGAAGTGGGAAGCAGTGGAGCAAGACTCCAAGCGCATCGTCGGCAAAAACAAGGTGATGAACAACTTCTGCGTCTCCACGCCGAGCAACCAGCAGTACTGCACCGGCTGCCATGTCGGCTATGGCGATGCGAAATCGGGTGAGTTCGTGGCCTTCAGCAAACGCCCGGACACGGATGTGGACTGCCTGGTCTGCCACGACCAGACCGGCAAATACGTCAAAGCGCCCTATCAGTCCGGCAACCCGCCGACCACCCGCATCGAAATGCCGCCCGGCTCGGGCAAGTTCATCGAGCCGATCGATCTGGCCGTGATTGCACAGCATGTGGGCGAGCCCTCGCGCGCCAACTGCGGCACCTGCCACTTCAACGGCGGCGGCGGCGACGGTGTGAAACACGGCGACCTCGACAGCTCGCTGATCAACCCGCCCAAATCACTCGACGTGCACATGGCCAAGGACGGCCTGAACTTCCAGTGCCAGACCTGCCATGCCACCGGCGGCCACGAGGTGAGCGGCAGCCACTACAAGCTCGACGCCAAGCACGAGGGTGGCCAGTATGTGCGCGGCAGCCAACACAATATGGGCAGCGCCGCAAGCTGCCAGTCCTGCCACGGCGACACGCCGCACAAGGGCAATCTGGCGCAAGACTTGAACATGCACACCCGCAACATCGCCTGCCAGACCTGCCATATCCCCGAATTCGCCCGTGGCGGCGTGCCCACCAAGATGGAATGGGACTATTCCAAGGCCGGCCAGCGCGGCCCGGACGGCAAGCCCCTGGTCATCAAGGACGAACACGGCCACCCCACCTACCTGGGCATCAAGGGCCAGTTCAAGCTGGGTGAAAACGTCGTGCCCGACTACACCTGGTTCAACGGCGCGGTGAAGTGGATGAACATCGGCGAAAACGCCGTGCCCGACAAAGACGGAGTCGTCGCCATCAACCAATACGACGGCAGCCCGACCGACGGCAAATCACGCATCTGGCCGGTGAAAACCATGAAGGGCACCCAGCCCTACGACCCGGAACTGCACCGCCTTCTGGCCATCCACAACGCGGGCTTCGACGACGCGGCCTACTGGCACACCATGGACTGGCAGAAGTCCATCACTGCGGGCATGAAAGAGGCCGGGCTGGAGTGGTCGGGCAAGTATGAATTCGTCAAGACCACCACCACCTGGCCGATCACCCACATGGTGGCCCCTAAAGACAAGGCGCTGAGCTGCGCGCAATGCCACAGCAACAACGGTCGGCTGGAAAAGATTGACGGCATCTACATCCCGGGTCGCAGCAAAGACCATCAGACCTGGATCGAAACCATCGGCCTGGGCATTGCCGGGCTGAGTCTGGCCGGGGTGATGGTGCATGGCGGCATCCGCAGCTTCCTATGGCTGCGCCGCCGCAACAAGCCCGGCAGCAAGAGCCACTGACCCGCAGCCCGCAGTGCAACCTCACACAGACACTTCGAGGAATTCGTCATGTCACATAAACAACACGTCATCCTGTTCAAGCGGTTCGAGCGCTTCTGGCACTGGAGCCAGGCCGGGCTCATCATCCTGCTGATGCTGACCGGCTTTCGCATCCACGGCCTGTATGACCTCGGGGTGGAGTTCCTCACTGCGCTGCGCATTCACAGGTTTGCGGCGTGGGCGTTGGTGGTGCTGTGGGTCTTCGCCATTTTCTGGCACTTCACCACGGGCGAATGGAAGCAATACATCCCGACCCTCGACAAGATTGTTCTGGTCGCCCGCCATTACGCCTGGGGCATGTTCCGTGGCGAGGAGCATCCGTATCAACAGACCGTCACGCGCAAACACAATCCGCTGCAACGTCTGGCCTATCTGTGGGTGAAGCTGATGATCAACCCCATCATCTGGATCAGCGGCATCTGGCTGTTGTTCTTCGCCGACTGGGGCGCCTGGCCGATCTGGCAACAGTGGGGCATCAGCCTGCAAGCCGTCGCCTGGGCGCACACCATCGGCGCGTACATGATGTTGATTTTCTTCATCATCCACGTCTACCTCACCACCACCGGCCATACCCCGATGGCGCACATCATGGCCATGATCCGCGGCTATGAAGACGAGCCGGTGGAGCACAAGCCACACGCCATGGCGCCCCAGAAGGCCGCCGCCACCGGCGAAAACGTCTGATCAAGGAAACGCCTGGCCGCCCCAAGTTTCCTTGGCCCCCACGGCGGGCGCGCTGGGCCATCTCCCTCCCGACCTCCCCCACGCCGTGCGGGAGGTGAGATCACTCCCTCCCCGCTCGTGAGGAGGGATGGGATGGGGTGGGGTGGGGAGTGCCCGGCCCTGGGGGCGCTCAGAACTCGGCGGACGTTGCGCGTCGTACCCCGGCGGCGCGCATCTGCGCCCAGGCCTGATCCAGCGAGCCATTGAGGTCGATGGCGCGGCAGGCGTCATCCACCACGGTCACATCGAAACCTGCAGCCCGGGCGTCCAATGCGCTCCAGGCCACGCAAAAATCCGTGGCCAATCCGCACAGCACCAGTTCGCGCACATCCAGCTCGCGCAGATAGCCCGTCAAGCCAGTGGGCGTCTTGCGGTCGGCTTCCATAAACGCTGAGTAACTGTCGATGCCCGCCCGCCAGCCTTTTCGAATGACGGCCTGAGCGTGCGCAATGTGCAGATCGGGGTGCAGGGCCGCATCGGCCGTGCCCTGGATGCAATGATCCGGCCACAGCACCTGCGGCCCATACGGCAGGGTGAGGGTCTCGAAGGGCTGCCGTCCCGGATGCGCGCTGGCAAATGACGCATGGCCCGGCGGGTGCCAGTCCTGCGTCAACACCACCTGCGCAAACTTTGTCGCCAGCCGGTTGATCACCGGCACCACGGCTTCGCCATCCGGCACCGGCAGGCCGCCGCCGGTGCAAAAACCGTTCTGCACGTCGATCACCAGCAGAACGGACGCGGACTTCATGCTCACACCAGAACGCGCTCGATGCCGCCGTTGTTCGCCGCCTTGACGTAGTCGGCCATCCAGTCCTCGCCGATGAGGTGACGCGCCATTTCGATCACGATGTAGTCGGCCTCAAGCAGGCCATGCTGCAGATCGTTGCCATACCGCGCGAGCCCCTGCAGGCAGGATGGGCAAGACGTCAGAATTTTGATGTCGCCGGCAAAACCATCGGCGCGCAACGCCAGCTCGTTCTTGCGCAGCTCTTCTTCCTTGCGGAAACGCACCTGCGTGGCGATGTCGGGCCGCGAGATGCCAAACGTGCCGCTCTCGCCGCAGCAGCGCTCGCTTTTGACCACGCCGTCGCCCAGCAGCGCCTTGACGGTCTTCATCGGCTCCTGCGTTTTCATCGGGCTGTGGCAAGGGTCGTGATACAGATACTTGACCGCGGCTGACGTGCCGCCCGGGCTGAGGCTGTAGCCCTTCTCCAGAAGGAACTCGTGGATGTCGATGATGCGGCAACCCGGAAAAATCTTCTCGAATTCATAGCCCTGCAACTGGTCGTAGCAGGTGCCGCAACTCACCACCACGGTCTTGATGTCGAGATAGTTGAGTGTATTGGCCACGCGGTGGAACAGCACCCGGTTGTCGGTGATGATTTTCTCGGCCTTGTCGAACTGGCCCGAGCCGCGCTGCGGATAGCCGCAGCACAGATAGCCCGGCGGCAGCACGGTCTGCACCCCCGCGTGCCACAGCATGGCCTGCGTCGCCAGCCCGACCTGGCTGAACAGCCGCTCCGAACCGCAGCCCGGAAAATAGAACACCGCCTCACTGTCCACCGAGGTGCCGCGCGGGTTGCGGATGATGGGCACGAAGTCCTTGTCTTCGATGTCGAGCAGCGCGCGCGCGGTTTTTTTCGGCAGGCCGCCCGGCATGGGTTTGTTGATGAAGTGAATCACCTGCTCGCGGATTGGCGGCTTGCCTACGGTCAGCGGGGGGTGCGCGGTCTGCGGCTTGGCGACGGGCTTGAGCAGGCGCACGGCCAGGCGCTGCGCCTTGAAACCCACACCCACCATCGCGCTGCGCACCAGCTTGATGGTCTGCGGCTGAGTGGCATTGAGGAAGAACATCGCCGCCACGTTGCCCGGCTTGAAGCTTTTCTTGCCCATCTTGCGCAGCAGGTTGCGCATATTCATGGTGACATCGCCGAAGTCGATGTCCACCGGGCAGGGCGTCACGCATTTATGGCAGACCGTGCAGTGGTCGGCCACGTCCTCGAACTCCTCCCAATGGCGGATGCTCACGCCGCGCCGGGTCTGCTCTTCATACAGAAAGGCCTCGATCAGCAGCGAGGTGGCGAGAATTTTGTCGCGCGGCGAATACAGCAGATTGGCGCGCGGCACATGCGTGGCGCACACGCTCTTGCACTTGCCGCAGCGCAGGCAGTCCTTCACCGACGCGCTGATGGCGCCGATGTCGCTTTGCTGCATGATGAGCGACTCGTGCCCCATCAGGTTGAAGCTGGGCGTGTAGGCGTTGCGCAGATCGGCGGGATACGCCGGATCGTCGAGCAGCTTGCCCTTGTTGAAACGCCCTTCGGGATCGACATCGCGCTTGTACGCGCGGAAAGCGCCGATTTCCTCTTCGGTGAGGAACTCCAGCTTGGTGATGCCGATGCCGTGCTCGCCCGAGATCACCCCGCCCAGGCTGCGCGCCAGCGCCATGATGCGGGCCACCGCGTTGTGCGCCTGTTGCAGCATCGAGTAATCGTCGGAGTTGACCGGGATATTGGTATGCACATTGCCGTCGCCCGCGTGCATATGCAGCGCCACCCAGGCCCGGCTCTTGAGCACGCGCTGATGAATGGCGTCGATCTCGCTGCGCAGCGGCTCGAACAGCCCGCCGGAAAACACGGCGGCCAAAGGCTTGCGCAACTCGGCCTTCCACGACGCGCGCAGGGAATGATCCTGCAGCAGATGGAACAGCGTGCGGCCTTCGGCACTTGCAC
This sequence comes from Thiomonas sp., assembly GCA_028706735.1. Taxonomy (GTDB): domain Bacteria; phylum Pseudomonadota; class Gammaproteobacteria; order Burkholderiales; family Burkholderiaceae_C; genus Thiomonas. The sequence goes on along the minus strand of JAQTVS010000001.1, from coordinate 1,484 downwards.
CCGCAGGCAGCGCGAGAAAGGCGGGGGATGCGGCGGGCGATGCAGACAACAGCGCGCGCTGCGCATCGGGCAGCGCCAGCAAAGGCCTGTCAAGCTGATCGAGATAGAACGACCAGCGCGCATGCACTGCCGCCAGCAGTTCCAGCGCCTGGGCGCGCTTGGCCTCCAGGTCTTCGGTTGAGAGCGCAGGCTCGCCATCGGCCAGCTCTTCGTTGCGCGCCAGCGGCAGCGCGCCGCGCAGCGCACGGTCGATCTCGGCCACCAGCGCCAGCTTGTTTTTCAGCGACAGCTCGACGTTGATGTGTTCGATGCCATCGACATACTCGCCCATGCGCGGCAGCGGAATCACCACGTCTTCATTGATCTTGAACGCGTTGGTGTGGCGGGCAATGGCCGCAGTGCGCTTGCGGTCGAGCCAGAATTTTTTGCGCGACTCCGCGCTCACAGCGACGAAGCCCTCGCCCACCCGTGCATTGGCCATGCGCACCACTTCAGAGGCGGCGCGGGCCACGGCGGCTTCATCTTCGCCGACGATGTCGCCGAACAGCACCATCTTGGGCAGGGCGCCGCGCGCGCTCTTGGTGGCGTAGCCCACGGCCTTGAGGTAACGGTCGTCCAGATGTTCCAGGCCCGCCAGAATGGCGCCGCCCGGCCGCGCGTCGAGAAAGGTCTTGATCTCGACAATGCTGGGAATGGCCTCGCGCGCCTGGCCGAAAAATTCCAGGCAGACGGTGCGCACATGTGGCGGCATTTTGTGCAGGATCCAGCGGGCGCTGGTGATGATGCCGTCGCAGCCCTCTTTCTGCACACCCGGCAGGCCGGCGAGGAATTTGTCGGTCACGTCCTTGCCCAGCCCCTCCTTGCGGAAGCGCGCGCCCGGAATGTCGAGTACGCGGGTGTCGAGCAGCGTGTTGCCGTCGGCGGCGAGGGTGCGGATTTCAAACCGCGCCACATCCACATCATGAATCTTGCCCAGATTGTGGTCGAGGCGCTGCACCTCCACCCAGCGACCCTGCGGATCGACCATGCGCCAGGACACGAGGTTGTCGATGGCCGTGCCCCACAGTACGGCTTTCTTGCCGCCCGCATTCATGGCCACATTGCCGCCCACGCAGGAGGCATCGGCCGAGGTGGGGTCGACGGCGAACACCAGCCCGGCGGCTTCCGCCGCGTCGGAGACACGCTGCGTCACCACACCGGCCGGCGTCTGGATGGTGGGTACGGGGTGGGCCACGCCGGGCAGTTCGATGTATTCGACCGCGCCGATGCGGTCGAGCTTTTCGGTGTTGATCACCGCGCTCCTCCACACCAGCGGAATCGCGCCGCCGGTGTAGCCGGTGCCGCCTCCGCGCGGGATGATGGTCAGGCCGAGTTCGATGCAGCCCTGCACCAGCCCGGCAATCTCGTCTTCGCTGTCGGGGCAGAGCACGACGAAGGGATATTCCACCCGCCAGTCGGTGGCGTCCGTCACATGACTCACCCGC
>JAQTVS010000145.1:1536-6844 GCA_028706735.1 Thiomonas sp. | reverse complement strand
CTGGTGATGAGCAACGGCGGCTTTGGCGGGGTGCATGACAAGCTGCTGCAGGCGCTCGCTGCCCGTCCTTGGGGTCAGGTCTAGCTTCATAGCATCCGCCGCATTCAATCCTCCAAACTGAAAGTCCTCCCATGTCCGGCAACACCCTCGGCCTGCTGTTTGCGGTCACCACCTTCGGCGAATCCCACGGTCCAGCCATCGGTTGCGTCATCGACGGCTGCCCGCCCGGCATGGAGTTGAGCGAGGCCGACATCCAGCCCGATCTCGACCGCCGCCGTCCCGGCACCAGCCGCCATGTGACGCAGCGGCAGGAAGCCGATCAGGTGGAAATCCTCTCCGGCGTGTTCGAGGGCAAGACCACCGGCACGCCCATCGCCCTGCTCATCCGCAACACCGACCAGCGCAGCAAGGACTACGGCAACCTGCTCGACACTTTCCGCCCCGGCCACGCCGACTACACCTACTGGCGCAAATATGGCCTGCGCGATCCGCGCGGCGGCGGGCGCTCCTCCGCACGGCTGACCGCGCCCATCGTCGCGGCTGGTGCGGTGGCCAAGAAGTGGCTGGCCGCGCAGTACGGCGTGGCCGTGCGCGCCTGCATGACCCAGCTCGGTGAAGTGCCCATCGCCTTCCAGACCTGGGACGCGGTGCATCAAAACCCGTTCTTCTCGCCCAACGCCGACATCGTGCCCGAGCTGGAGGCGTATATGGACGTGCTGCGCAAATCGGGTGACTCGGTCGGCGCGCGCATCATGGTTGCGGCCAGCGGCGTGCCCGCAGGCTGGGGCGAACCGCTGTACGACAAGCTCGACGCCGACATCGCCCACGCGCTGATGGGCCTGAACGCGGTCAAGGGCGTGGAGATTGGCGCGGGCTTCGCCAGCGTGGCGCAAAAAGGCACGCAGCATGGCGACGAACTCACCCCGCAGGGCTTCACCTCCAACAACGCCGGCGGCGTGCTCGGCGGCATCAGCACCGGGCAGGACGTGGTGGCCTCCATCGCCATCAAACCCACGTCCAGCATCCGTCTGCCGCGTCAGTCCGTGGACATGCACAACGCGCCCACCACGGTGGAAACGCATGGCCGGCACGACCCCTGCGTGGGCATCCGCGCCGCGCCCATCGCCGAAGCGCTGGTGGCCATCATCCTCATCGACCACGCCCTGCGCCACCGCGCGCAATGCGGCGACGTGCAATTTGACGTGCCGCCAATCGCGGGCGCCTGAAGGTGACCAAGCTGCTGATCTGAGGCCGGCTTTGCTCGCCCTGGGATGACCACTTGATAAATGGACTCCCAGGCGCGTAAGCTGGCATCACAAGAGCAGTGATGTGCCGCATGCGCTGAGCAGAAGTGGCACGGCAAAAATAGCGGCAATCAAAAGTAGTCTGGACATGACGCTCTCCTTGAGAGATTTCTGGGATCCTCTGGAACAGCCTATTGCTGCTCCATTGATTTCCACCTTAGGACGCGTGCACGTACAAAAACACCTACTGATCAGTAGTGATCCGCCGCGAATGCGGGGTCAAAGCGGCTCCTCGTAGCCAGAGTGACATGAATTCGGTACGCCCATGCACGCCGAACTTGGGATAGATGCTCGTCGCATATTGGTGCAGTGTCGCTTCGGTCAGGCCGAGGTGGTTGGCGATGACCTTCTCGCGGTCACCATTGAGCAACTCCGGGACCAGCCGCTGTTCGGCAGGAGAAAGGGGTTCGGCGCACAAACCCAGGCCATGCTCGCTGAGCAACTGCCGATGGAACCACTTGATGCCGCGCAGCGCCTCTACGGCCCGCTGCATGAGGGCTGCGTCGAACCTCGTATCCGTGGTACAGGTGTCGAACATGAATGCCGACTCAGCGTCTGCATTGATTGGCGAGACGACCCACGTCCGGCTGGAAATGTTGGGCTGGTGATCGAAAAGGGAAGAATGCTTGGTCTGCTCATGCGCCGCCGGGTCGAACGTCCCGGTGCACATGCTGAAGCTGCGAAACGTTCCAGTGGTGGCGACAATCACTTGCGCGGCTGCGTCGGCAGTTGGCGTCTGCATGATCGGCGTGCCGTGCTGGATACGCTCTGGGGTTGTGAACTCGGGGCACAGCATTTCCACAGATGCGCCAATTCGCCACCCCTTGAGCAAATCAGTGCGCTCGGCCGTGTGGGGAAGGCGCACAAGGCCCATCCAGTACCCGTTTTGTGAGCCAGTCCAATCGCACAGGGTTCTCAGACAGAGTGCCAACGCTGCCTGCATATCCTGCGCGCCATGGTCGGCCAAGTCGTCCCATAGACGATACACGTCGTCGTCGAGCAGGGTATGCATCGGTTCTTCCTTTTATGGGTAGCCGAATTGGTCCGCCGGCAGGAATCGAACCTGTATTTTCCGCTTAAGAGGCAACCGTTCCATCCATTGAACTACGGCGAGATAGTGCTTTAATCCTTCATCCAGCGCCCTAGGAGCCTGTCGAGCTTGAGAATCGCGGGCTGAAAAAAAATGCTGTGCGGCGCCCTGCGGCAACGGCTTTTTGCCCCATAGCTTGGGCTATGGGGCGGCAAATCCGCCGCCACAGGCCATCCCCACACCCTTTTTTCGCTCTACGCGACTCAAGCCCGACAGGCTCCTAGGGCCTGGCTCTTCGCCGATGGAGGTCAACTGGGCCCTGGGGTTTGGTATCCGCAGCCTGCGGCCCGTCGCAGCGTCTATCCGCAAGCTTTCAAAGCAAGACGAAGGGCTGAGAAGCCTGCGTCGGCATGCCGTTCAGGCGGCAATGTGATGCCAGGCTTGCTGTTCCACCGACGATGCTCCAGCGCCGGAGTGCCATCCAGGGTTTGAGCGCAAGGTCGCCATGGCTTCCCGCATGGCTTCGCCGATGAGCATGACGCAGGGGGAGGCAACCTGTTCCGCGTCCAGTGTGGTGCAGAGGTCTTGAAGGTGGGTGGCGACGTGGCGCTCCTGGGCGCTGCTGACGGCGTGAACGAGCAGCACGGGTGTGCCGGGTGACAGGCCGCCCTGCAGCAGTCCTGCTTCGATGGCGGCGGCTTCGGCCACTCCCATATAGATGACCAGGGTCAGGCCTGACTGGGCGAGCGCGGCCCAGCACGGGGGGCTGCCTTGCGGCCGACGATGACCAGTGACCATGGCGACGCCCGGAGTGTGATCCCGGTGCGTCAGCGAGACGCCCAGCGTAGCCGCCGCGGCGATGCCCGCGGTGATGCCCGAGACGATTTCCACCTGCAAGCCGGCAGCGTGCAGGGCGGCGATCTCTTCGCCGGCGCGTCCGAACACGGCGGGATCGCCTCCCTTGAGCCGGACGACCCGCTCGCCGCGCAGGGCTTCGCTCACCATCAGCCGCTCGATGAAGTCTTGTGGCGTGCTGGCGCACCCGCCGCGCTTGCCCACGGGGATGATGCGGCAGTCCTGAGGCAGAAAGTCGAGGCATCCGGGATTGACCAGATCGTCCACGAGGGCCACGGTGGCCTGCCGCAGTACGCGCACGGCTTTGAGCGTGAGCAATTCCGGATCACCCGGCCCTGCACCGACGAGATGGACCGTGGCGTGCCGGGCTTCAGCGGAGCGGAGCATGGTGGTCTTTCTGGTGCGAAGGGGACGAGACGCGGAGGGTTGGCCTCACGTCGGTGCGCGGCGCATCGGTCTGGGCAAGCGACTCGCACATTGCCCGAATGCTGGCCGCTTGCCTTGCCAAAGGCACCGGCGGCAGCACATAGCCATCGAGAACGGCGTGGGTCCATTGGGCGCAGCCGCTCAGATCGAGACCATCCGGCAGATTCCTCTGCGGGGCGAATGCTTCCCCCGCAGACCAGGTTTGCTGTGCTCCGTCCGCCTGCAGCCCGATGCGCTCGGATTCGCGGTTGGGGTGGGCTACGGCCTCGCCTTCGCAGCCGCGCAGCAGCATGGCAGGTTGCCGCAAGGCGAGCAGCACCTGCTGCATCAGCGTTGCATACTCTGGGTGCGTATAAGCCGTGACCAGCAAACTCGGCGATTGCAGGGGATTGAGCATCTTGATCACGGAATGCCCGCCATTGCGCACGCCGAGCACATTGCGCCACTGCAGCAATCGGTGCAGGGCGGGGTTGAGGGTGCTCAGGGGGAGCAAGACGGCTTCGTTTTGCTCCAGCCCCTGGCGGGTCTGATCGAGGTTCGTTGCAACTTCCATGCCCAATGCCCGCCACAGCGGCTCCGTGGCCAGTCTGCCCTGATCCGACGACGGTGCATCGATCACAAGGACCGGAATGCCCTGCTCACGCAGAAGCGCTGCAAGCAAGGGCACCTGGTTGGGCAGGCGGCGCGCACCATTGGCGCTGGGAATGACGACCACGGGGCGCTCAGTGCGCACGGTTAGCGGGGGGATGAGGTCGCGGACAGCCAGGGCGAAGCCTTCAAGTTCTTCCGCGCTCTCGCCTTTCATGCGCAAGGCGAGCAGCAGCCCGCCGATCTGGGCGTCGGAGACTTCGCGTCGAAGCAGCCAGCCCATCAAGGTGCGGGCTTGGTCGCGGCTCAGATTGCGGCTGCCATTGGCGCCGCGACCGATCGTGCGAAGCATGGCCATAGCCTCCGGGTTGAAGCGGCCCGTGCCGGTTTCCAAGGGGATGGGATGCAGCGAAGCGGGGTTGAACATGGCAGATCCTCCTGGGCAGTGTCCTGCAAGAATCAGGCCGGAGCCCAGCCGCAGTCGCGCACGATGCGGCGCAGCTCGGGCAGGCAGGAGCCGCAGTTGGTGCCGCACTTGAGCTGCTGCTGCAGCGCCCCGAGTTGAGCGTCGGCGTCGCCCTCCAGCGTGGGCAGCAGGGCGTCGATCTGGCTTTGCCACACATCGAAGCAGTTGCACACCTGGTGGCCAGGGCTGGGCAGATTGGCCGGCGGCGTGGTGGAAGGCAGCAGCAGCCAGCGGCCATAGGGCTTGGCGCTGGCCTCGCTTTGCAGCAATTCGCGCAGCCAACCTTGCGCCACCACGCTGTCGGCCGGGCCGCTGAGCAGCGCGGCGTCGATGCGCTCGCCCGCCAGCCGCACGGCACGGCGCACGCTGCGGCCAGGGTCGGCGTAGTGCAGCGCGGCGCTTCCCTGCACGCCGAAATGGGCTTCGATGCGCGCCAGCAACGCGGCAGCAGGCGCGCCGCGTGCGGCGGCGCGCAGCAGCAGGCCGGTGCGCTCGCGGCCGAAGGGCACGCACATGACGAAGGGCAGCTCGGCCAGTTCCTGCATCAGCGTGGCGCGCAGCGCCTGGGCGCTGGCGTCAGGCATCCAGCCGAAGGCGGCGAGGTGCCAGGTGAGGTTGGCGGCTTCCACCCGCACCGCG
>JAQTVS010000145.1:0-1526 GCA_028706735.1 Thiomonas sp. | reverse complement strand
CCGCGCTGTGCTTGAGTTCGGGCTGGAAGGAATAGGGGTCGATGACGGGCAGGGTGAGGCCGTTGACGCCGAGGCGCGCCACGCCTTCGGCATTGCGTCCGGCGAGGTATTCCGCGCCCCAGTGCATGGCGATGAAGGCCTGGCCGGGGCGCACCGTGTCGGTGGCGCGTGCGGGCAGCACGATGTCGCCGCGGCGTGAGGCCACGCGCAGCAACTCGCCGTCGCTCAGGCCGCGCCGGGCGAGGTCGCTGGGATGCAGGTCGATGCAGGGCTCGGGTGCATGGCTGAACAGCCGCGGCACCGAACCGGTGCGGCTCATGCCATGCCACTGGTCGCGCAGGCGGCCGGTGCTCAGCGCCACGGGATAGCGTGCGTCGCAGGGCTCGGCCACGGGCTTGAAGGCCTCGGCGAAGAACTTGGCGCGGCCGTCTGCGGTGGGGAAAATGCCGTCGTCGTACAGCCGCGTCTTGCCGCCCGTCGCGCCTTGCGCGTAGGGCCATTGCTGCGGGCCGTCGCGCTCCAGCGTGGTCCACGATAGGCCGGTGATGTCGAGGTCGCGGCCGCGGGTGCTTTCGCGGTGCTCGTTCCAGACGGCTTCGGGCGTGGCGTAGGGGAAGAGCGTGAGCTTGCCGTTCAGTCGTGCGGGCAGCAGGGCTTCGAGCCGATGGGCGAAGTCCACCGCAATCGCCCAGTCGTCGCGCGCCTCGCCGGGGGCGGCGGTGGCGGCGCGCACGCGGCTGATGCGGCGCTCGGAGTTGGTCACGGTGCCGTCCTTCTCGCCCCAGGTGGTGGCGGGCAGCAGTACGTCGGCATAAGGCACGGTGGCCGCGGTGGTGTAGGCCTCCTGCACCACGACGAGTTCGGCGGTCTCCAGCGCGCGGCGCACCAGCGCCTGGTCGGGCAGCGACTGGGCGGGGTTGGTGCAGGCGATCCACAGCGCCTTTACTTTGCCGTCGGCGGCAGCCTGGAACAGCTCGATGGCGGTCTTGCCGCGCGCGACGGGCACGTCGGCCACGCCCCAGAGCGCGGCCACTTCGTCGCGGTGCGCGGGGTTGGATAAATCACGATGCGCCGACAGCAGATTGGCCATGCCGCCCACTTCGCGCCCGCCCATGGCGTTGGGCTGGCCGGTGAGCGAAAACGGCCCGGCGCCCGGCTTGCCGATCTGGCCGCAGGCGAGGTGCAGGTTGATGAGGCCGGCGTTTTTCGCCGTGCCGCTGCTCGACTGGTTCAGCCCCTGGCAATACATGGAAAGCGTGGGCTGGCGCGTCTGCGGTGTCGCGTCCGGCGCGCCCAGCGCGAACGAGCGTGCCGCGGTGACGATGTCCTGCGCCGATAGCCCGCACAGATTGGCCGCAACGGCCGGGCTCATGTCGCGCACCCGCTCGCGCAGGGCCGCATAGCCGCTGGTGTGCGCGGCGATATAGGCGGGGTCGACCAGGTCTTCCCACACCATCACATGCAGCATGGCGTGGAACAGCTCGACGTCGGTTCCGGGCAGCAGTTGCAGGTGCAGATCGGCGAGT
>JAQTVS010000144.1 GCA_028706735.1 Thiomonas sp. | reverse complement strand
ACGCAGGGTGTGGCCGGCGAACAGCATGTGCGGCAATGTTCCCAGACCGAAGGCCAACATGGCCAGCGCGCCTTCCCAAGCCGTGGCGCTGAGAAAGGCAAGAGACAACGCCGAATACACCAGGCCGCAAGGCAGCAGGCCCCAGAGCAAGCCGGCGCCCACGCGCTTTGGGAAGGTATTGAACGGCAGCAACCTAGACAGCAGCGGCTGGGTCAGCCGCGTGAGGCCGCGCCCAAGCCAGCCACCGCCCATCCACTTCTGCTGCCAAGCTAGCCACCGCGGCGCAGCCACCTGCTGCAACACCATCCACAGCCCGACCGCGAGCAACACCAGGTTGCCCAGAGTGAACAGGCCCAGTTGCACCGGCCGGGCGCTTGACGCCCACACGCTGGCGCCAATCAGCCCGGCGATTCCCCCCAGAATGGTGTAGGAGAGCACCCGCGCGCTCTGCAATTGCACCTGATTGAGGAAAAGCCGCCGCGCCGGAAGCAGCACATGCTCGGTGGCAGCCCGCTCGGACGCCACGACCAGCCCGCCGCACATGGCCGCGCAGTGCAGACCGCCCGTGAGTCCCATCAACAAAAGGGTGAGTGGAATGGTTGTATTCATCGCATTCTGCTGTATTCTGCAAACATCAATTGAAGCAAATATCGCAACATCACAATTTATGAAATCGACCCCGACACCTACCGCCACGCAGATGGAAAAACCCCATCCTTGCGATGTGTGCTTTCAAAGCAAATTCTGCTTGCCGATCGCATTGCAGCCGTCGGAAATGGGGCGAATTCGCGATGTCATCCAGGCCACCGTCCGCGTGCAGAAGGGCGAGGTGCTGTTCAGTTCCGGGCAGTCGATGACCAAGGTGTATTCGGTGCATGCGGGCTCATTCAAATCGTATGTCACCAGCCCCGATGGCCGAGAACAGATTGTCGGATTCCATATTCCGGGCGAACTGATGGGTCTGGAAGGCCTGGGCCAGCATACCTATTTCACTGACACCGTGGCGCTGGAAGACAGCGAGGCCTGCGAAATCGATCTGCGCGCCCTGGAAACCACCACCCGCGACCTGCCCTCGTTGCAGCACCAGTTGCACTGCATCGTCGGCAACAAACTCATCCGCGCGCAGCAAGACCAGTTCTCCCTGGGCAGCATGCACGCCGATGAGCGTCTCGCCCGTTTTCTCCTCGATCTGTCCGAGCGTTTCAAGGCGCGCGGCCTGTCGCCCGATGAATTTGTGCTGCGCATGAGCCGGGAAGAAATTGGCAGCTATCTGGGTCTGAAACTGGAGACGGTCAGCCGCCTGATGTCAAAGTTCCATTCAGCCGGTTTGATTCATGTGGCGCAGCGCCAGATCCGCATTACCGATCGCAAGTCGCTGGGCGAGCTGCTCATGCCGCAGGGTTGAGATGAGCAATCACCCCATTCGCTTCGGGGTGCAACGGTTCGCTCAGGGCGCCTCGCGGCGCCTTTTTTGTTGGACTGTCGGCGCGATGTCTGCACGCGTGTTGCCCCCCTGACGGGGCGGAATGCAAGACGGGAATAGCGCGAACAGGCCCTAGGAGCCTGTCGGGCTTTGGAATCGTCGGCTGCAAATGGGTCGCAGCAGTCCATTTTTGGCGACGCCGAAACTTCGCAAGCTCGTTTTCACCGTCTTTTTGACCCATAGCGGGGCTATGGGTCTGCAAATCCGGCAAAAACTGTCCTCGCTGGGCCCCATTTTCGCTTTCGACGACCAAAGCCCGACAGGCTCCTAGACACCCGGTTCAAGCGTCAGCATCGTTCCAGGAACCCACACCCCCGCCAGACGCCAGTCGGCGGTTTCCACATGCACGCGGTATCGCACGGCCTCCAGCGGCGGAGAAAACGCGCTATAGCGTCCCGACGCACTGCGATGCAGATCAATCTGCACGTCTTTCTGATTCGACAAGGGATGGCGCAGCATCAGGTGCAGGGTGTCCAGCGCAATAGGCTGGTTCAGCTTCAGGTCGATGCGCCCCGCAGCAACTGACATCACGCCCGACAGGTGCAGTGCCTGCGCATGCCGCTCGCGCTGGATATCGCCGCCAACAGCGAGCCCTTTTTTGTAATAGTGATCGGTCACCAGGCTGTCCGGGGCGCGGGTAGCCAGATAAATGGTGTAGATGCTGGCCACCACGGCGATCATGGGCAGGGCAATGAGAAACCAGGGCCAGGGTTCGCGGTACCAGGGACGGGGGGCTGCTGCGTGCATGACAACTCCTGTGGTGCGTGCGTTCATGGCACGATGAATGTGGTTTTGCTGGATGCGGAAATCGGCTGGGCATCCTCGGACACTGCGGTGATGTCAATTTTGTAAATGCCTTTTTTCGCATTGTCGACCGGGATGGTGACTTCCAGCGGTTCGAGGATGTTGGTCGAAGCCGGCACTTCGTAGACATTGCGGTCATGAACGGCAACGCCGTCAATTCCCTTGACCTCGATGCGAATTTTCCGCGCCTTCTCCGTGGTGTTCATCAACTGGATCTGATAGATGTTTTCCACCAGCCCGCCAGGAATCTCGCGCGAGAGCACGCCGCGATCGCGCATGACGTTCATTTTCAGCGGATCGCGCGTGGCCAGGCCGCCGACAAACAGTCCCACCATCACCAGCAGGAGCGCCGAGTAAATCAAAATCCGCGGACGGAGCAAGTGCGCCCACTGCTGGCGCTTGGTCCATTTGTTGACCATCGCATTTTCGCTGGAATAGCGGATCAGGCCGCGCGGGTAGCCCACCTTGTCCATGACCTGATCGCACGCATCCACACAGGCCCCGCAGCCGATGCACATGTATTGCAAACCGTCGCGGATATCGATGCCAGTTGGGCAAACCTGCACGCAAATGCTGCAGTCCACGCAATCGCCCTTGCCTTCCGCGCGCGGATCCACATGCTTGCCGCGCTTGCCCCGCGGTTCGCCACGCTCAGTGTCGTAAGTGACGACCAGGGTGTCCTTGTCGATCATCACGGACTGGAATCGCGCATAGGGGCACATGTATTTGCATACTTGCTCGCGCATGAAACCCGCGTTGCCGTAAGTGGCGAAACCGTAGAACAGAATCCAGAAGGTTTGCCACGGACTCAGGCTCGCGCTGATGACCTGCCCTGCAAGCGACAGGATCGGCGTGAAGTAGCCAACGAAGGTGAACCCCGTCCACAAGGCCACGGCGATCCACAAACCATGCTTGAGCGTTTTTTTGCTGATTTTTTTGGCGTTCCAGTCTGCGCCGTCCAGGCGGATGCGCGCCAGGCGGTCGCCTTCGACCTTGCGCTCGATCCACATGAAAATCTCGGTGTACACCGTTTGCGGGCAGGCGTAGCCGCAGAACAGGCGCCCGGCAATTGCCGTGAACAGAAACAGGCCATAGGCCGAGATGATCAGCAGCAGGGCGAGAAAAATCACGTCCTGGGGCCACAAGATCATGCCGAAGAAGTAGAACTTGCGGGTGGACAGATCGAGCAACACCGCTTGCCTGCCATCCCACCGCAACCAGGGCAGCCCGTAAAACAGCACCTGAGTGAACACCACCATGAACACGCGCCAGTTGTTGAACCAGCCGGTGACCGAGCGGGAATAGATTTTTTTGCGAATCTCGTACAACCACTCTTCAGAGGCCGTGATGTCGTCTTCGTTGGGCTCAGGTGCCTTGGCGTTCATTGCGCGGTTTTGGCTCAAAAATACGGGGATGCTTCAAGCAGAATCGGGGCGCACAGCGTGCACCCCGACGCGAAACTGAGACCAGTTCAACCAGAGCACTCAGTCAGAGAAATCGTGGCTCATTTGGCCGCTTCCGCCCCATGGCTGATGCTGTAGACGTAGGCGGCCAACAGGTGGATTTTTTCGGGCGAAAGAAAATCTTTCTGCGCTGGCATCTGCCCGGCACGGCCTTTCTCGATGGTGTGTGAAATGGTCTCGATGCTGGAGCCGAACAGCCATTGGCGTTTCGGGTCGGCCAAGTCTGGGGCGCCGAGCGCCTTGTTGCCCGTGCCATCCGCCGCGTGGCAAGCCGCGCAGGCCGTGGCGAACAAGGGCTTGCCCTGAGCCGCCAGTGTGGCGTCGTGGTTCATGCCGCTGAGGCTGCGCACATAGTTGGCCACAGCCAGCACGCCAGGTTTGCCGCCAATGGCCGCTTCCATCGGCGGCATCATGCCCAGACGCCCGTTGGTGATGGTTTCGACCAGCACGTCCGGGCTGTTGCCGTATAGCCAGGCGTTGGCGTTGTGGATGGTCAGATTAGGAAACCCCTTGGTGCCGCCAGCATCCGAGCCGTGGCATTGCGAACAGTAGGTCAGGAACATGCGCTGCCCGGTGGCCATGGCCGTCGGGTTGGCGGCGAGTTCGGGAATGGGCGTCTTCATGTACGCGGCATACAGCGGTTCGATGCGCGCATCGAACGCGGCAGACTCCTGCTGGTACATCTTGTCGCTGGAAAAACCGAGGACGCCTTTGTAGAACGCCAAACCGCCGTAGAGCGACAGATAGATCACCGCAAAAATCAGCGTCAGGATGAATAGACCCATCCACCAGCGCGGCAAGGGATTGTTGAATTCCTGCAGATCACCGTCCCAGACATGGCCGGTCGTGGCGATGGGGTTGCCCGCCTTGTCGCGAAACACGGTCTGCCGCGCCGTGCCGCGCAGAAAAAGGAACAGGGCGATGATGGACACAATGGTGACGCCGCCGATCCAGAAGGCCCACCCGGGGGAATAGAACTGGTTCATGATTTGCTCTTGTCGGATGTCTTGGAATCATCGCCCTTGTCCTTGTCAAAGGATTCGGGCGGATGATTCTTGGAGTCAAGGAAGGGGATCATTCCGTCCTTTTCATGCGTTTTTTTGAAACGCGGTGAAAACGCCCACCACACAATGCCGGCGAATACCACCATGGAGAGAACGAGAACGATCGAGCCAAAGGACATGGCGCCTCCTCAGTAGTTGATGTAGTTGGCCTTGGACTTGTAATTGCTCAGTGCAGTGCCCAAGCCTTGCAGGTAGGCGATCAGCGCGTCTTCCTTGGTCTTGCCCTCAAGTTCCTGAGGGGCCGCAGCAATTTCAGCATCGGTGTATGGCACGCCAAGGGTGCGCATGGCGCGCATTTTGGCCTGAATCTGCCCGGCTTCTGCAGGCTGATGCTGCAGCCAGGTGTAGGCGGGCATGATGCTTTCCGGCACGACGTCGCGCGGCTGGCGCAGATGCAGACGCTGCCACTCGTCGGAATATTTGCCGCCGACGCGCGCCAGATCGGGGCCGGTGCGCTTGCTGCCCCACTGGAAGGGATGGTCGTAGACCGACTCCCCCGCCACCGAGTAGTGGCCGTAGCGCTCGACCTCGGCGCGCAAGGGGCGGATCATCTGCGAGTGGCAGAGATAGCAGCCCTCGGCCAGGTACACGTCGCGCCCTTCAAGCTGCAAGGCGGTATAGGGCTTGACGCCGGGAATGGGCTGGGTCGTGCTCTTGTCGAAGAACAGGGGCACGAGCTGAACCAGCCCGGCAATGCTGACGACGATTGCCACCAGCACGATCATCAGACCAATGTTCTTCTCGATGGTCTCGTGACTAAAAGTTGCCATGAATGTCTCCGAATCGTGATCAGGCGTGGGCTGCGCTCAGCGCGGGCACCGGCGCATCGATGGGCTTGCCCTGGCGGATGGTTCTCCAGGCGTTGTAGACCATGAGGCACATGCCGAAGAGGTAAATCGAGCCGCCGATGGCGCGAATGACGTACAGGGGGATGACCGCCTTGATGCTTTCGATGAAGCTGTAGGTCAGCGAGCCATCAGCCTGCATGGCGCGCCACATCAGTCCTTCGGTCACACCAGCCACCCACAGCGAGGCGATGTAGAGCACCACGCCGATGGTCGCCGTCCAGAAGTGGACTTCGATGAGGCGCTTGCTCCACATCTGAGTCTGGCCCCACAAGCGCGGAATCAGGTAGTACAGGCTGCCCATTGTGATCATGCCGACCCAGCCCATTGCGCCGGAGTGCACATGGCCGATGATCCAGTCGGTGTAGTGACCCAGCGCGCTCACCGTCTTGACCGACAGCATCGGACCTTCGAAGGTGGACATGCCGTAGAACGACAGCGCGGTGATCAGGAACTTGAGGATGGGATCCTCACGCAGCTTGTACCAGGCGCCCGACAGAGTCATCATGCCGTTGATCATGCCGCCCCAGCTCGGCGCCAGCAGGATGAGCGAGAACACCATGCCCAGCGATTGCGTCCAGTCGGGCAGCGCGGTGTAGAGCAGGTGGTGCGGACCGGCCCACATATAGGTGAAGATCAGCGCCCAGAAGTGCACGATGGACAGGCGATAGGAATACACCGGACGCTCGGCCTGCTTGGGGATGAAGTAGTACATCATGCCCAGGAAGGAGGTGGTGAGAAAGAAGCCCACGGCGTTGTGGCCGTACCACCACTGGATCATCGCGTCCTGCGCGCCGCCATAGACCGAGTAGCTCTTCCAAGACAGCAGGCTGATAGGCAGCTTGATGTTGTTGACGATGTAGAGCAGCGCGATGGTGATGATGTAGGCGCCGAAGAACCAGTTCGCCACGTAGATGTGCGGCGTCTTGCGCTTCATGATGGTGCCGAAAAACACCACGGCATAGGCCACCCAGGTGACGACGATCAGCAGGCTGATGGGCCACTCTTGTTCGGCGTATTCCTTGCCGCTGGTGATGCCCAGCGGATAGGTGATGGCGCACAGCACGATCACCGCGGTCCAGCCCCAGAAGGTGAACTCGGCCAGCTTGGGGGCGAACAGCGGCACCTGGCAGGTGCGCTGCACGATGTAGTACGAGGTGGCGAACAGCGCCGTGCCGCCGAAACCGAAAAT
>JAQTVS010000143.1 GCA_028706735.1 Thiomonas sp. | reverse complement strand
CATCGGGCGGACCATGTGCATGCACCACACGCGACTTGCCGTCAGACCCCGACCGCAGCCAGGGGAGCTATGGATTGCATACGTCGCCCGCGTCGCGACCTGCAACGGCTATGAATCGACGGGGGCGTTGCTCAGGACACTTGCTCCGGACGGTGACAGTGTTGCTGCGTTGTGCCAGGCGCTTGGCCTTACGCCTGGCGAACACGACATGCTTGGCGGCCCGATTCCGGGGCACGGAATCCATGGGATGCACCCCATGGATCTCGACACGGGCGATTTCAATCACGATAAGGTGCGCTGGTGCCCACGTTGTCTTGGAGCGGCCGCTTACGTTCGTTTTGCATGGAATCTCAAATTGATATGTGCTTGCCCCTTGCATCGCAATTGGCTGGTGGACCGTTGCGGTGACTGTGGGCGAGATCGACGTTGGGGTACGCCCCTGACGAACCTATGCGAGTGCGGGAGCGTGTTGTCCGCGCAACCCGTGCGCCCGGCGCCGCCGGGCGTGATCGACCTGACTGAAGCCCTCGTGGGCAAACCGGTTGCACCCGCGCCAGGCCTTCAAGTCATCGCGGCGCGATCTGTACATCGATTGGTCCGGTACTTGCGGCAGTTCTCACACGGACCGCAGCCGAGGCGACCTGGGCAGATTGGTGGATTGCACAGCCTTGAAGTGGCAACGGCGCTCGTTACGGGTGCCGCGGAAGCTCTGGCGGACTGGCCACATGCGTTCCAACACATCGTCATGTCGATCCAGTCGTCAGCCACCTCCACGTCTGGGGTGCGTCGGACGTTTGGAGCACTGTACGGAGTCATCTATGAGGAGCTTGGCGATCCCGAGTTTCAGTTTCTGCGTGACGCATTCGAGGACCATGTCCACGACAACTGGTGGGGCTTGGTGTGCAAGCGGCACCGGCGCTTTCGTGCTCGGACGCAGTCCGAACGGTCCCGAATCACGGTTCATCAGGCCGCGGTTGCTGCCGACGTCTCGCCCGCTGTGATCCGCCACTGTGTCCAAGGCGACCTCCTCGAATGGGAGCAAATCCCGTTGCCCTGTGGCCGCCATATGCGAACGCTACGAACGTCCGATGTGGTATCGCTCCGAGACCTGTTCGCCAATGCACTGACGCTGAGCCAGGCCGCCGGGCAACTTGCGCTACCCGAGCGGCGTCTTCGCGATTTGATCGCGGCGAAAGTGGTCCGCGTGCTGGTGTCGCGTCACGCAGAAACGGCCCCTGCGAGATGGGCGATTGCGCAGTCGGAGATCAAGCGTCTGAGTGTGCCGGTGCTCACACTGCCATCTGGTGTCAAGGGGATTCGCTTTGTCGATGTCATGCGGTTTTGGCGTTTACGCGCTGGTGAGGTGGTGGCGCTTGTTCAAGCGTTGCTCGGGCGGCGTCTGGAGGCGTACGGACCGCTGGGTCATGCAGTGCCGTTAGGACGAATCGAGCTGAATCCAGGCGCAGTGCGCGAGTGGCTCGGTGTCACGCGCGCTTCCGCAGATGCTCCCCTGACTGTGGACCAAGCCGCCAGGTGGCTTGGTGTGAAACAAGAGGTTTGCTACGGTCTCTTGCGACTCGGACTGCTGCGATCGCAACCGATCAACGCGCTTGGTCTACGTGTTTCCATTGATGCGCTGGAGATTTTTTGCGCCGAGTACATCTCCTTGGTAGCACTCGCCAAGAATGCGCAGCTTGCGCCACGGCGATTGCTTCCACTGGTGAGCGCACGACCGGTGTGCGGGCCCACGGTAGACGGGACACGGCAGTATTTTTATCGGCGGGCTGACCTTCGCGGAGATTCATCCGATGCAATCATCAAATCGAAGATTCCCGGTGATTTGCGACAAGATTTGTCGGCGGGGACAGTCGACTTTGGCGAAAAGAGACTCACGTGACCGCCGGCGTTTTTGCCGTGGCCTTGTTGCGGATATTTGGCAAGCGCGGCCCGTCATCTCCGCACTTGAGGCGCGCGCACTCAACCCAAACGTGGCAGCGTGCGCTCGACGACTGGAGACTTCAATGCACTGGATGGTGATCGTGACACTGGTTGGCTTGGCGCTGTCGGGCAGCTATCTGGCTTGGTTTCGGGGGTGGCCCGCCATCCAGGCCTATCTCTTTGTGGACGGTGTGCTGATGGCGGTTTTGCTGGTGGTGCTGTTGATCATCGGGTCGTTTTTCGACTCCGCCGATCGGAAGAAACTCTGGCACACGATATGGGCAACCATCGTCGAGGACTGGCGTGATTTCAGGCGCCTAATGGGCTGGCGGAGGCAATAGCCGCCCCCTCGTGGAACTCCGACATGTCCAGTGAATTCGGTGGGTCGGTTGCGCCAGATATTCAAGCGCTCTGTGGCCTTCACTTTCCTGGGAGGATGAAAACGGCGGGCACGCGCACACAACCGAGCAACGAGTGGCCCCGCCGGCTGAGGCCACCGAGCCGTCCCACGTTGCAAGGTCGTCATTTCGTTGTCGACGGCGCGAGGTGCGCGGTCGGCGGCCTCGCCATTTTTCGATGGAGTCCCGCAGGAGGTAGGCCATGAGCGATAACGATGTGTTCGGCACCATCCTTTGGTCGGTCGTCGGTGCCTGGGGTGGCCTGCTGGCCTTGGCGAGCGTGCTGCTGGCGCTCGACCGTGGCACACGACGCGGCCGGTTGTTAGCCACCGGTCTAGCGGTAGCCGCGCTGTGCCTCGCTGTGTTTATCTTCCTGACCACGGCTTCGCCCGCCCGTTGGTTCTTTGTCGCAGCGACCGCCGCCAGCATCGCTCTGTCGGCCATCCGCGTCTTCGATCTTGAGACGACAAAGAGGGAATCGCCGACAGCTACGTGGTGGTGGGGGCTCAAGGTGAGTGTCGCTGAGCGCTGGTCTCAGTTGCGTCCAACTTTGGACACCTGGATTCAAGTGGGACGCAACATCCGACGGTGCTGGCGGCGACGATAGGCACACGGGCACGCTCCGATGAGGGGTTGGTGTCGCGACAGTTGAGGCGCATCAATGCGTTGGAGCAAGCGGCGAGGGCCGCGCGCAGCAGGAGCCGCATCACAGCCGCGCTCAATCCACTACCGCCAGCACCTCCAGATCCGCCCCACGCGCTCGTATTCACTGGACTTAGCCCACAAAGCGCCATGTGATGGCGCTCATGAAATACCTAGGCTAGCTCACGACGGGAGCGCGCTAGAGCGCAAAGGTCACTTCGGCCTCGCGCCTCGAATAACCGGTGCAAGCGCATTGATCGCGCTTGCCAGAAGTGTCATACCCTGATCCGTGCCATCCCACGCGCTGCCCAGCGCACGCTGAATTCTCGGATCGGCAGTCAGTTTTCCGATCTCCATGATTATGCCGTTATCGGCAAATTTGAGCAATTGCTGTACTTGTGGTGTCAATGTCGAGAGGTTTTCATGAAATCAAGGCGGACATGATCACACGGCTTCCGCAGAAATTTCGCGTTCCGCGAGAGTGAATGTACGGCGGAGTTTTGTCCTGGCAGGCGTGCTTAAGACGACGCCCCAACCAAACGAGCTCGAACACTTGCGCACAAATCCCCCTCGCTTTGCCTTGCGGACACCTCGGGATTCACGAAACCCGATCAGTGCCTAGGTGAAGATGTCGTCCACGCCAATGCGCAACCGCTTATCCGCCGAAGGCGGTGGTCTGTGCAGCAACGTATCCTCTGTGAAATCATGACGCGACGATGGGGGCGATGGTGGCAGGCTTGAGAGAACTGCTGAAGCGGCGAGCATTGGCGGGCATTGAATATTCCGGACTTCCAGGGATGTCGCTGAGTTGCCGACGCGCGGTTGAGCGGCTTCTCATGACCGGAGAGCGATTCGAGCTTGCGGTGGTGGTGACGGCACAAGGGCGCCATGGTTTGCTCTTGCGGACAGGTATCGGAGATTGGATCGCGATCAAGACGGGCTTCACGTCCGGATACAGCGGTACCGGGCCCAACGAATTCGCTCGTACGCTGCGATTGTTGGGCGCTTTCCAAGTCGAGGTTGAAGAAGTCGAAGTCCCGCCGAGAATGTTGGATCGACTCGAGCGATCTGCTTTGACAATAGCCGACTTGGTGATCGTCGAGACGGGGAAGAGGATTCGGCCAAGCCGCACCTATGACTACATCTACGACATCGCTCAGGTGTCTCAGGACAATATGCCGCCACAAGCGGGCCTGCCGAAGGTGATGCCTTGGGGTCTTTTGGATCATCGACTCGTCGATCTGGCGATGGGTTTCGAAGAGAACCCAGATCACGCCTTGATGACGGGTTGGCGGCGGTTGGAAGATGCGGTTCGCGCCAAGCTGGATAAGGAGACTCCAGAGAGTCGCGTGTTTGCCACCGCGTTCAGTGGACTGAGCTCTCAGTTGCATTGGGTTGGATTGAATGCCGGAGAGCACACGGGACGAGGTCAATTGTTTACTGGGGCCTATAGCGCGTTTCGCAATCCACGCGCGCACAAGGAACTGAACTCACCGACGGGTGAATTGTTCGGGCAGTTCCTGCTGTTGAATTTCCTCTTCCAACTGGAATCCACGGCGACTCGGCGTTTTGTTGTGGAGCCAGAATAGAAAATGCTCGGTAGTCTACGGAACGCGCACAAAGGGGGCGATCTGAAGTGTTTTCATTTTTAGTGGCACGGATTTCGCATCTTTTCACTAACTGTGGCATGACGTGAGAAGGTGGTTGCCATCAAAGCTGAAAAATCTATTTATTATCAACAGCAGTCATTTCACTTAATGTGGCATACGACACAGGGCCAAAGCGCATCGCCGCCCATGCCCTCGCGACCATCGCACCGCTTTCATCGCCAACCACAGAGGACCTGCAGGCGCTCTCGTCTTGACGCTCATGCTTCGCTACCGCATCCTTCCGGTCACCGCTTTTGCCCAGAACGCCAGCCTGTTATGGGACGACTCCACGCGGGAGGCGGTGTTCACCGATCCGGGCGGGGAGGTGGACCGCTTGCTGCAGGCCGCGCAGGAGGAGCAGCTGACGGTGCGCGCCGTGTGGCTGACGCACGCGCATATCGACCACGCGGGCGGCGCAGCCGAGCTGGCGCAGCGCGCCGGGGTGCCTATCATCGGCCCGCATCCGGGCGACCAATTCTGGATTGACGCGCTGCCGCAGCAGGCGCAGATGTTCGGCTTTCCGCCCGCCAAGGCGTTTACCCCCGACCGCTGGCTGGCCGACGGCGACACCCTGCAACTCGGCACGCTGTCGTTCACCGTGCGCCACTGCCCGGGCCACACGCCGGGGCATGTGGTGTTCCACCAGCCCGAGGCGCGGCGCTGCTGGGTGGGCGATGTGTTGTTCGCCGGGTCCATCGGCCGCACCGATTTTCCCGGCGGCAATCACCAGCAATTGCTCGACAGCATCACCGGCAAGCTCTGGCCCATGGGCGATGACACGGTGTTCATCCCCGGCCACGGGCCGGAGTCGAGCTTCGGCGAAGAACGCCGAAGCAATCCTTTCGTCGGCGGAACGTAGATCAGAACATCCAGCCGACCGATACGCCCAGCGTGTTCTGGTTCATGCGCACGGTTTCCGTCGAGCCTGCCGTAGCGAAGCCGGGCGGCAGCGGGCCGGTCACGCTGTTCTGGAGCGCGTGCACATAGTCCACTGAAATCTCCATGTCCTTGCGCAGCGCATAGGTGGCGCCCAGGGTGAGGTGATCTTGCGTGACGGCAGGGGCGATGGTGTTGAGAAAGACCTGCGAACTCTGCACCGGGTTGTCGCTGTGGTTCCAGCCGGCGCGCAGGGTCAGGCCGGGGCTGTACTGATAGGCAGCGCCCAGCTTGATCACCGTGATGTTCTTCCAGCCGAACGCCGGGCCGTTGTCCTGGCCGAGCATGCATTGCTGCTGATAAAAGCAGTCGGCGGTGTTGCCGATGGATTTGACCTTGGCGTAGTTGATGCGCACCACGTCACCCGCCAGGGTCCACTGCGGCGCGGGCGTCCAGGCAAAGCCCACGCCGTAGGTTTCGGGAATATTGAAGTGCGCGCCTCCGGCAAACAGTCCGGCGTATTTGCTGAAGCTGCTCATGCGGGTTTCGGGCTGCCAGGTGGCGCCGAGTGTGAGGCCAGGGCGCACCGTGCCGGTCCAGCCCAGCCGCACGCCCACGCCGGTGGATCTGTCGTGGCCGTTGTCGGTGAGCTTGTCCGGGTCGACGGAATAGAGCTTGAAGTTGCTCAGGCCGTTGGCGCGGAAGGTTTGCTTCACCAGGTTGAGGGCAATGCCCACGGCGTTGTTGTCGTCGAGCTTCATCGCAAACGACGGTGAGAGGAAGATTTGCTGCAGATCCACCCCAGTGCCTGGTTGCAGCGGCGGGAAAATGTTGGAGTAGCCGCTGTTCATGCCGCCGTTGCCGTACAGGCTCACCCCGACGGCCATGCGCGGGTTGAGCATCCAGTTCATTCCCACTTCAGGAACGAGAAACAGGGATTGGTCGTTTCCCGAATAGTCGCCGGTGATCGACGTGCCCGCGGCTGTGCCCATTGCTGCGCCCAGGCTGCCGGTGGTGCTCACGCTGCGGTCCGGCTTGAACAGGCTCAGGCCACCGTCCACGCGGTTGCCGATCAGCGCCATGCCAGCCGGGTTGGTGGCGGCGGCCAGCGCGTCCAGCGGCAGGGCGATGCCCACACCACCCATGCCATTGGACTTGATGCTGTAGCCCGGCTGAAAGTAGCCATCGGTGGCCTCGGCGGCTGGGATGGCGAGACTGCCTAGATCCAATACTGTTCAGATAGAATGGAATGAGTCATAATTCGTCCTCATCGAGGCTTGGATGAGGACGGGGCATGGCCAGAACACGCAAGGCGCTTGGGGCGCAGATTGATGTCGCCCATCTGATCAGTGCGGGCGTTCTCGCCAGCGTGT
>JAQTVS010000142.1 GCA_028706735.1 Thiomonas sp. | reverse complement strand
CCTTCAAAGACCGCGACATCCTGCGCGTTAACCCGCATGCCGTGATCGAAGGCAGGGCCATCGCCGCATTCGCCATGGGCATCACCGTGGGCTACAACTACATCCACGGCGAGATTTTCGAGGATTACGAGCGCTTCGAAGAGGCGCTGCGCCAGGCGCGCGCTGCCGGCTATCTGGGCGACCACATCCTGGGCAGCAGCTTCAGCTTCCAGTTGCATGCGTCGCATGGTTTCGGCGCCTATATCTGCGGCGAGGAAACCGCGCTGCTCGAATCGCTCGAAGGCAAGAAGGGTCAGCCGCGCTTCAAGCCGCCGTTCCCGGCGAGCTTCGGTCTTTACGGCAAGCCCACCACGATCAACAACACCGAAACCTTCGCCGCGGTGCCCTGGATCATCCGCAACGGCGGCCAGGCCTATCTCGAAGTGGGCAAGCCCAACAACGGCGGCACCAAAATTTATTCTGTCTCTGGCGATGTCGCCAAACCCGGCAACTATGAAGTGCCGATGGGCACGCCGTTTTCCACACTGCTCGAACTGGCAGGTGGCATGCGTGACGGTCGGCAGCTCAAGGCCGTGATTCCCGGCGGTTCGTCGGCGCCGGTCTTGCCGGCCAGCATCATGATGGACTGCACCATGGATTACGACTCCATCGCCAAGGCCGGTTCCATGCTGGGTTCAGGCGCGGTCATCATGCTCAACGACACGCGCTGCATGGTCAAGTCGCTGATGCGTCTGTCCTATTTCTATCAACACGAGTCCTGCGGCCAGTGCACGCCCTGCCGTGAAGGCACGGGCTGGCTGTACCGAGTGGTGCACCGCATCGAAAACGGCCAAGGGCGGATGGAAGACCTCGATCTGCTCAATTCCGTGTCTGACAACATCGCCGGGCGCACCATCTGCGCGCTTGGAGATGCCGCGGCCATGCCGGTGAAGTCGTTCGTGAAGCACTTCCGGGATGAATTCGAGCATCACATCACCCACAAGACCTGCCTCGTTCCGGCCTATGTCTGAACCGCTCTTTGTCCCGATTCCGCACAGGACGCACCATCATGGTTGAACTCGAAATCGACGGTCAGAAAGTCCAGGTGCCCGAAGGGGCGATGGTCATGGACGCGGCCACCCAGCTTGGGATCTACGTCCCGCATTTCTGCTATCACCACAAGCTGACCATCGCCGCCAATTGCCGCATGTGCTTGGTGGACGTGGAGAAGGCGCCCAAGCCGCTGCCCGCCTGCGCCACGCCGGCTGCGCAGGGCATGGTGGTGCGCACCCATTCCGAGCGCGCTCTGCAGGCGCAAAAAGGGGTGATGGAGTTTCTGCTCATCAACCATCCGCTCGACTGCCCGATCTGCGACCAGGGCGGCGAGTGCCAGTTGCAGGATCTGGCCGTGGGCTATGGCGGCTCGGCCTCGCGCTACACCGAAGAAAAGCGCGTCATCTTCCACAAGGACGTCGGCCCGCTCATCGCCATGGAAGAGATGAGCCGCTGCATCCAGTGCACCCGCTGCGTGCGCTTCGGCCAGGAAATTGCGGGCATCATGGAGCTCGGCATGGCCAACCGCGGCGAGCATTCCGAGATCATGACCTTCGTCGGCAGCACGGTCGATTCCGAGCTGTCGGGCAATATGATCGACATCTGCCCGGTGGGCGCGCTCACCAGCAAGCCGTTCCGCTACAGCGCACGCACCTGGGAGCTGTCGCGTCGCGCTTCCATCAGCCCGCACGACAGCATCGGCGCCAACCTCATCGTGCAGGTCAAGGGCGACCGCGTCATGCGCGTAGTGCCGCAAGAGAACGAAGCCGTCAACGAATGCTGGCTGTCTGACCGCGACCGTTTCGCCTACGAAGGACTCAACAGCTCCGAACGACTGAGCACGCCGCAAATCCGTGAGAACGGACAATGGAAGTCTGCGGATTGGCAGACCGCGCTCGACTTCACCGTGCAAGGGCTGCGACGCGCCATGGGGCAGAACGGCGGCGACGCCCTGGCCGCGCTGGCTGCGCCGAGCAGCACGGTTGAAGAGCTGTATCTGCTGAAAAAGTTGCTGACTGGCTTGGGCAGCAACAGCCTGGACACCCGCCTGCGTCAAAGCGATTTTTCCGCCGATGGGCAAGAGGTCGGGATTCCCTGGCTGGGGATGCCGATCGCAGATGTCGGGCAATTGCAGGCCGCCTTGTTCGTTGGCAGCAGCTTGCGCAAGGAGCAGCCTTTGCTTTCAACGCGGCTGCGGCATGTGGCCAAGCTGGGGGCAAAAATTTCGACTCTCCATGCAGCGAACGACGACTGGCTCATGCCCATGCACGCGCGCATTGCCGCAGCGCCCAGCCAATGGCTGGAGCAACTCGGCGGTATTGCCGCGGCGGTGGCGCAGGCCAAGGGCATTGACCTGCCGCAGCCGCTGCAGTCGCTGCCAGAGCCTTCGATGCAGGCCAAGGCAATCGCGGCGAGCTTGCTTTCCGCTGAACGCAAAGCCATCTTTCTGGGCAATGCGGCGGCCCAACATCCACAGGCCGCGCATCTGCGCGCTCTGGCGCAATGGATAGCCCGCGAAACCGCTGCGGCCTGCGGCGACCTGACAGAAGCGGGCAACACCGTTGGCGCCGCACTGCTGGGCGTGTCTCCTCTGGCGGCTGAGCGCAATGTTGCGCGCATCTTGGCGCAGCCGCCCCGCGCCATGATGCTGTTCGATGTCGAGCCGGAAGAGGACTGCGCTGATCCGGTGGCGCTGGCCAAGGCGCTGGATCAGGCTGAATTCATCGTGTCCTTCAGTCCGTTCGTCAATGCGGCGGAGGGCCATGCCGACGTCATGTTGCCGATCGCGCCCTTTACCGAAACGGCAGGCAGCCTGATCAATGCGGAAGGGCGTCTGCAGCACTTCAACCCGGTGGTCCAGCCTCTGGGTGAAACCCGTCCGGGCTGGAAGGTGTTGCGCGTGCTGGGCAATCTGCTCGATCTCAAGGGCTTCGACTTCCAGAGCGCGGCCGATGTGCGCGCCGAGGCGCTGGGCGGCTTGAGTGGCGCCGAACAGATCGGCGCCAAGCTGGCGCAGCGCAAAGAGCTGCCGTTGCCGCAAAGCCTGGCCGCAACGGCTGTACAGGCGGTCGAGCGCTTTGCCCCTGTGCCCATCTATTCCAGTGACGCCATCGTGCGGCGCGCGCCAAGCCTGCAGCGCACGCGTGATGCGCGTAACGCCCGCATGGTTGGCGTGTCTGCTGCACTCTGGCAGCAGCTGGGCCTGCAGGATGGGGACGCGGTGCGTGTGCAGGCAAACGGCCAGTCCGCTGTGTTGCCGGTGTGCCGCGACGAGACTCTCGCAGACCCTGTCGTGCGCATTGCCGCCGCCTGGACAGAAGCCGCGGCACTGGGGGCAATGTTTGGCGTGGTGGACATTGAACGTGTCATTCCCGCTGTGGCCGAATCGGCTGCAGCGGCGCATGCTGTCGAAAAAGTCTGAAATGAATCAACCTCAACGCTCACGACGTTCGCTGCGCCCCGAGGGGCCTGAAGCGCTTCTGCGGCCGTCCTTCACGTACTGCTGACATGCTCGAATCCTTCAATCAAGGCGGTCTGTCCCTGCTCGGCCCCATCGCCTGGCCGGTGGTGTGGAATCTGATCAAGATCATTGTCGTCGTGCTTCCGCTGATGGGCGCGGTCGCCTATCTCACTCTGTGGGAGCGTAAGCTCATCGGCTGGATCCAGATCCGCATCGGCCCCAACCGGGTCGGCCCCTTTGGCCTGTTCCAGCCGATTGCCGACGCGCTGAAACTGCTGCTCAAGGAAATCATCATCCCGTTCCGCTCGAACAAGCGCCTGTTCCTGCTCGGGCCGGTGATGACCATCATGCCGGCCTTGGCGGCCTGGGCGGTCATTCCATTCGGCCCGGATGTCGCCTTGGCCAACGTGAACGCCGGGTTGCTTCTGTTGCTGGCGCTGACTTCGCTTGAGGTCTATGGCGTGATCATCGCCGGCTGGGCGTCCAACTCCAAATACGCCTTCCTGGGCGCCATGCGCGCTTCGGCGCAGATGGTGAGCTACGAGATCGCGATGGGTTTCGCCATGGTCATCGTGCTCATGGTGTCCGGCAGTCTGAACATGACCGAAATCGTGATGGGGCAGACCCATGGCACGTTTGCCTCCATGGGGCTGAACTTCCTCTCCTGGAACTGGCTGCCGCTGTTGCCCATTTTTGTGGTGTATTTCATCGCTGGTGTGGCCGAAACCAATAGGGCCCCATTCGACGTGGTGGAAGGCGAATCGGAAATCGTCGCTGGCCACATGGTCGAGTATTCCGGCATGGCCTTCGCCATGTTCTTCCTGGCCGAATACGCCAACATGATCCTGATCTCCATCCTCACCACGGTCATGTTCCTGGGCGGTTGGGATGCGCCGGTGGCCTTCCTCGGCTTCATTCCAGGATGGATCTGGCTGGGCATCAAGACCTTTGTCGTGGTCAGTCTGTTTCTCTGGCTGCGAGCCACTTTCCCGCGCTATCGCTACGACCAGATCATGCGCCTGGGCTGGAAGATTTTCATTCCCGTCACCCTCATCTGGCTTGTCGTCGTGGCCGCCTGGATGCAAACCCCCTGGAATATCTGGAAGTGAGGCAGACCCATGGCCGCTTTGCGTGACACATTCAACAGCTTTTTCCTGGTCGAACTCTTCAAGGGTCTGGCTCTGACGGGCAAGTACGCCTTCAAGAGCAAGATCACGGTGCAATACCCGGAAGAGAAAACGCCGCTGTCGCCGCGCTTTCGCGGCCTGCATGCGCTGCGGCGCTATCCCAACGGGGAGGAGCGCTGCATTGCCTGCAAGCTCTGCGAGGCGGTGTGCCCGGCACTCGCAATCACCATCGAATCCGAGCAGCGCGAGGACGGCACACGCCGCACCACCCGCTACGACATCGACTTGACGAAGTGTATTTTCTGCGGGCTGTGCGAAGAAAGCTGCCCGGTCGACTCCATCGTCGAAACCTCAATTTTTGAATACCACGGTGAAAAACGCGGCGATCTCTACTTCACCAAAGAGATGCTGCTGGCCGTGGGCGACCGCTACGAAAAAGATATCGCCGCCACCAAGGAGGCAGACGCCCCATACCGCTGATCGGCGTCATCCTGCAACGCACTGAAGCAGGTTCGCGCTCTTCCCTTTGTTTCGATGCCGACGGCTCTGCCTCGGCCAGGCCCTTGTTGTGATCATGGACGTTCAAACCATCCTGTTCTACCTGTTCTCCGCCGTGCTGCTGTTTGCAGCGCTGCGTGTGATCACGGCGCGTAACCCGGTGCATTCGGCACTCTATCTGGTGCTGGCTTTCTTCCAGATGTCGGCCATCTGGTTGCTGCTGCGCGCCGAATTTCTTGCCATCGTGCTGGTCTTGGTCTACGTCGGGGCGGTGATGGTGCTGTTCCTCTTCGTGGTGATGATGCTCGACATCAACCTCGACAGCATTCGCAAGGGGTTCTGGCGCTACTTTCCAGTAGCAGCGCTCGTGGGTGTGCTCATCGTGCTTGAAATGGCGGCGGTGCTGATGCAGGGCTTCCAGATTGGCGGCATGACGCGCGCCGCGCAGGTGGGGGCAGCGGCGTCTGCCGACAACCCGCTCACTCACCTGTCCAACACCCGCGCGCTCGGCGTGGTGCTGTACTCGCAATACCTGTTCGCTGTGGAAATTGCTGCGGTCATCCTGCTGGTGGCCATCATCGCGGCCATTGCACTGACCCTGCGCAAGCGCAAGGATGTGCGGCATATGCCGGCTTCCGAGCAGATCAAGGCCCGCCGCGCAGACCGCGTGCGGCTGGTGTCCATGCCCGCCCAACCCAAGGAGTAAGCCATGCTCGGTTCACTCACCCTGGCGCATTACCTGGTGCTTGGCGCCATTTTGTTCGCCATCTCGGTCGTCGGCATTTTTCTCAACCGCCGCAATCTCATCGTCATCCTGATGGCCATTGAGCTCATGCTGCTGGCCGTCAATCTCAACTTCATCGCGTTCTCGCACTACCTGCAAGACTTCGCCGGACAGGTCTTCGTGTTCTTCATTCTGACGGTTGCAGCAGCCGAATCGGCCATCGGCCTGGCGATTTTGGTGGTGCTGTTCCGCAACCTGAACACCATCGACGTCGAAGAACTCGACCAACTCAAGGGCTGAGTCCATGCAATCCACGCTGAACCCCACCTTGCTGCTGGTCATTGCACTGGCGCCCCTCGTCTCGTCCATCATCGTCGGCCTGTTCGGGCGCAGCATCGGCCGTTCGGCATCGCACTGGCTGACCACGCTCTCGGTTGGGCTTTCCTTCGTGCTGTCGCTCGTCGTCCTCAACGACGTCATCAACGGCGCCCGCTTCAACGCCACCCTCTACGAGTGGATGGTGGTGGGCAAGCTGCACATGGAAGTCGGCTTCATGATCGACGGCCTGTCGGCGCTGATGATGGCCGTCGTCACTTTCGTGTCGCTCGCGGTGCACATCTACACCATCGGCTATATGGCCGATGACGACGGCTACCAGCGCTTTTTCAGCTATATCTCCTTGTTCACTTTCTCCATGCTGATGCTGGTGATGAGCAACAACATGCTGCAGCTGTTCTTCGGCTGGGAGGCGGTGGGCTTGGTGTCTTATCTGCTGATCGGCTTCTGGTACACACGGCCCACGGCGGTGTTCGCCAATATGAAGGCCTTCATTGTCAACCGCGTGGGCGACTTCGGCTTCATTCTGGGCATTGGCCTGCTGGCGGCCTACACCGGCAGCCTGAACTACACCGAGATCTTCGCCAAGGGCCCGGAACTCGCGCAGTTGCATCTGCCAGGCACCGACTGGATGCTGATCACCGTGGCGTGCATCTCTCTGTTTATCGGCGCCATGGGCAAGAGCGCGCAATTCCCGCTGCATGTCTG
>JAQTVS010000141.1 GCA_028706735.1 Thiomonas sp. | reverse complement strand
GCTGGGCTTTCTGGAAAAAATTGGGCAGCAGCACAGTTCTCACGTGGTTGTGGAATGCCGTGGCAAAAATGAAGACGACGATCTGGAGCTTGAGTTCCGCCGCATTTGTGACCACGCGCCGTTCACAGCGTCCAAGATCAAGCTGGAGGTGATAATTGCTGACAAAAAGTCTAACGCTGCGGGCTTGCAACTTGCCGACCTGATGGCGCGCCCAATGGGAATGTCTGTGCTGAAACCCAATCAGCCGAACCGTGCCGTTGACATCATCCGTCCGAAATTGATGGCGGTGAACGGCAAAACCATGGGCTGGGGGCTGAAGTGCTTTCCGTAAGCGCGTTTGCTGTCCACAAAAACAAAAGGCCCCGGCAATCGCCGGAGCCCCATGTCGACCGAGAATCCCCAGTCCTTGGGTCAGATTTTACACCGAGTCTCGCGCCTGGCAAGCCCGCGGCGGAGCGGGATTCGTTTGGCAAGGTGGTTCTGATCGAGCGCTTGCGCGAGGTCATCCGGCGGCTCAACCCGGCCATTCCTGAGAAGGCGCGGGCAGTTATTAAGCGTTACTTAATAGCTCGATTTGAAAGCAGGCTGAACCCATGAGCGACGAACCCTTGCCCCAATCTGAATTCATCCTCTACCAGACGGAGGATGGCCGCACCCGCATCCAGTGCCGCTTTGAGAACGAAAGCATCTGGCTTTCGCAGGCGCTCATCGCGGAGCTGTTCCAGAAGGATGTGCGGACCATCAACGAGCATTTGGTGAACATCTTCGAGGAGGGCGAGTTGCACCGGGAGGCAACTATCCGGAAATTCCGGATAGTTCGCCAGGAAGGCGCACGGCAAGTTGCTCGGGAGGTGGATCACTACAACCTGGACGCCATCCTCGCGGTCGGTTTCCGCGTGCGCAGCCACCGGGGCACACAGTTCCGCCAGTGGGCCATTGGGAGCTTGAACGAGTATCTGGTGAAGGGTTTCGCCATGGACGACGAGCGGCTCAAAAATCCTCCGGGCAAGGGCCAGAAGGATTACTTTGACGAGCAACTGGAGCGCATCCGCGACATCCGGTCGTCGGAGCGGCGTTTCTACCAGAAGGTGCTGGATATTTACGCGACAAGCGTGGACTACACGCCGAACACGGAGATGTCGCAGCAGTTCTTCGCCACGGTGCAGAACAAGATGCATTGGGCCGCGCACGGGCAGACGGCGGCGGAGGTGATTCATGCGCGGGTGGATGCGGGCCAGCCTTTCATGGGGCTGAAGACGACGCGCCCCGGCGGCATCATCCGCAAGGAGGATGTGTCCATCGCCAAAAACTATCTGGATGGCGAAGAACTCGACGCGCTGAACCGGATCGTGAACGCCTACATCGAATTTGCCGAGCTGCGGGCACTGCAACGCAAGGTAATGACCATGCGCGACTGGATCACGAAGCTCGATGAGTTTCTGAAACTCTCCGAGCACGAACTGCTGGACCACGCTGGGAAGATTTCCGCCGAGCAGGCGAAGATGAAAGCCGCGCTGGAATACGAACGCTACCGTGTGTTCCTCGATTCGCAGCCGCGCACGGTGGATTTGGATTTTGAGAAAGCTGCCTCGCAATTGAAGAAGCTCCCGAAGCCAAAGAAACCCAAGGTGCCAAAGCCATGAGCCTCAACGAATCCACGGTCGAAGAAGCCGCCCTCGAATGGTTCGGCGAGCTGGGCTATACGGTCGGGCACGGGCCGGAGATCGCGCCCGGCGAACCGGCAGCGGAGCGGGCATCGTTTGGCGACGTAGTGCTGGTGGGGCGCTTGCGCGGGGCAATCCGACGGCTGAACGTGGCCATGCCCGAAGATGCACGCGAGGAAGCATTACGCAAGGTGCTGCGGGTGGGCACGCCTTCGCTGGCGCAGACCAACCGTGCCTTTCACCAGATGCTGCGTGATGGCGTGCCGGTGGAATACGCGCGGCCCGATGGCAGCATTGCCGGCAATCACGCGCGGCTGGTCGATTTTGACGACGTGCGGGCGAACGACTGGCTGGCGCTGAATCAGTTCACGGTGATCGAGGGGCAGCACAACCGGCGACCGGACATCGTGGTCTTTGTCAACGGCCTGCCGCTGGGCCTAATCGAGCTGAAGAACGCGGCCGATGAGGACGCGACGATCTGGAGCGCCTATGCGCAGTTGCAGACCTACAAGGCGGAAATTGCTTCGCTGCTGCATTACAACGCGGCGCTGGTGGTGAGCGACGGTTTACAGGCGCGCATGGGTTCCGTGACGGCGAACCAGGAGTGGTTCAAGGTCTGGCGCACCATCGACGGGCAGCGGGATTCGGTGCCCCAGTCTTTGGAACTGGAGGTCTTGATCAAAGGTGTCTTTGAGCGCCAGCGCTTGCTCGATCTGCTTCAGCATTTCATCGTCTTCGAGGAAGACGCGGATTCGGGCGCGCTGCACAAGATCATCGCTGGCTATCACCAGTTCCATGCGGTAAATGCGGCGGTGGAAGAAACGGTGCGCGCCAGCGGTATGGCCGACCGCAATGTGCTGCGCGAGCATGAGAGCGTCGGCAACTACTGGGCGGGCCGCATGCACGGCGGCAAGCCGGGCGACCGCCGCGCGGGTGTGGTCTGGCACACGCAAGGCAGCGGCAAGAGTTTCTCGATGCTTTTCTACGCGGCACGCGTGGTGCGCCATCCGGTCATGCAGAACCCGACGCTGGTGGTGCTGACCGACCGCAACGACCTCGACGACCAGTTGTTCGGCCAGTTCCAGCGCTGCCACGACATCCTCGGCCAGATGCCGGTGCAGGCGGCTGATCGTGAGCAACTCAAGGCGCTTATTAATCGAGCCAGTGGCGGGGGGATTTTTACGACCATTCAGAAGTTTATGCCGGAGACGAAGGGCAGTCGCTTCGAGCAGCTCTCGGATCGCCAAAACATCATCGTCATCGCCGATGAGGCGCACCGAAGCCAGTACGAGTTCGGCTCGCATGTGGTGAAGCGAAAAGACGGCACCAGCTATATCGCCCACGGGCTCGCCGTGAACATCCGCGATGCGCTTCCCAACGCTTCATTCATTGGTTTCACTGGCACCCCCATCGAAAAGACAGACGCCAACACCAGGGCAGTCTTCGGCGATTACATCAGTGTTTACGACATTCAGCGAGCCGTCGCGGACAAGGCCACGGTGCCGATCTACTACGAGAGTCGCATCGCGAAGCTGGCATTGAACGCTGCCGAGTTGCCGAAGCTGGACGCAGAGTTTGAGGAGATCACCGAAGGCGAAGAGCAAACGAGCAAAGAGAAGCTGAAGACGAAGTGGGGCGCGCTGGAAGCGATGGTGGGTGACCCGAAACGCATCGCGCTCATTGCTGCTGACTTGGTGGCGCACTGGGAGAAGCGATTCGAGGCCATGAATGGCAAGGCGATGATCGTCTGCATGAGCCGGCGCATCTGCGTCGACCTCTACGATGCGCTGATTGACCTGCGTCCTGAATGGGCAGGCGAGACTTTGAAGGTGGTGATGACGGGCAGCGCCGACGACGGGCCTGCATGGCAAAAGCACATCGGAAACAAAACCCAGCGGCGTGAACTCGCGAAACGATTCAAGGACAGCCGTGACCCGTTTTGCATCGTGATCGTTCGCGACATGTGGCTGACTGGCTTTGATGCGCCGTGTCTGACGACCATGTATGCGGACAAGCCGATGGTGGGGCATGGGCTCATGCAAGCCATCGCCCGTGTGAACCGCGTCTTCCGCGACAAGCCCGGCGGTCTGGTGGTGGACTACCTGGGCCTGGCCGATCAGCTCAAGCAGGCGCTGGCCACCTACACCGAAAGCGGCGGCCAGGGCAACCCGACCTTCGATACGGCGCAAGCCGTTGCCGTGATGCTGGAGAAGCACGGCATTACCTGCGACATGATGCACGGCTTCAATTGGGACAAATGGACCAGGGGCAAACCCACTGAGCAACTCGCCCTCATTCCCGCCGGACAGGAGCACATCCTCGAACAGGAAGAGGGCAAGAAACGCTGGGTCCAGGTGGTGACCGAACTGTCCCGCGCCTTTGCCCTCTGCGCCGCCAGCGATGAAGCCACACAGATTCGCGACGACGTGAGTTTCTTTCAGGCGATTCAGGCGGCGCTGAACAAGCAGAGCAGCAACAACCGCAAGACGCCGGAGCAGATCGACGCGGCGATCCGCCAACTTGTCTCCAAAGCCATCACCACCGAAGGCCAGGTGATCGACGTTTTCACCGCTGCCGGTTTGTCCAGGCCGGACATCGGCATCCTGTCTGACCAGTTCCTGGCCGAAGTGCGCGGTCTCAAGCACCGGCACGTCGCCGCCGAATTGCTGGAGAAATTGCTCAAGGACGAACTCAAGGTCCGCTCCAGGCGCTACCTGGTGCAAGCCCAGGTTTTTTCCGAGAAGCTCAAACAGTCGCTCAACGCCTACCACAACCGCGCCATTTCGACGATGCAGGTGATCGAAGAGCTGATCCAGCTCGCCAAAGACCTCGACGCTGCCGCCAAGCGCGGTGTAGCCCTTGGCTTGAGCGACGATGAAGTCGCCTTCTACGACGCGCTCGCCGCCAATGAATCGGCGGTTATTGCCATGGGCGACGACAAGCTCAAGGTCATCGCTACTGAGCTCATCACCCAGGTGCGCAAGAGCGTGACGATCGACTGGACACTGCGCGAAGGCGCGCGGGCAAAAATCCGCGTGATGGTGAAACGCATTTTGAACAAATACGGCTATCCGCCGGACTTGCAGGATGATGCCGTCAAGACCGTGCTGGCACAGGCCGAGTTGCTGTCGGCCGAGTGGGCACAGCCTTGAGCGCCAGAGCTCAAAGGCCTATGAAAATCTGGCCCACAGCCGCTGCCCCAGCGTCACCACCAACACCACCACACCGCCCGCCAGCACGCCCAGCAAAGCAATCAGCACCAAGGACACCGCCGGTGCCAATGCACCGGTGCCCTGGCTGAGTGTTTCCAGCCAGTTGCCGACGCCATGAAGTCCATGCGCCAGAATGCCACCACCGACCAGAAACATGGCCAGCGTGCCGAGCACGGTCAAGGTCTTCATCAACCACGGCGCGGCCACCAGAAGAAATGCGCCCAGGCGGCGCTGCAGCGCCGCAGCACCTGATGCACCGTCGCGCAGGGTCAGAAACAAACCCACATCGTCGAGCTTGACGATGACGGCCACGAAGCCGTAAACCCCGATCGTCATGGCCACGGCGATACCGGCCAGCGCGCCCACCTGCACCAGCAGTGCGCTGCCTTGCACAATGCCCAGCGCAATGACAATGATTTCGGTCGACAAAATGAAGTCGGTGCGGATGGCACCTTTGATCTTGTCTTTTTCCAGCGCCACCAGATCGACCGATTCGTCGGCCAGCGCCTGCGTCAATTCGGCGTGATGGGCGGCGTCCTCAGCGCGGCTGTGCAGTACTTTGTGGGCCACTTTTTCAAAGCCCTCAAAGCACAAGAACAATCCTCCGACCATCAACAGGGGCGCGATCAACCAGGGCAAAAATGCACTCAGCAGCAGCGCCAGCGGCACCAGAATTGCCTTGTTGATCATCGAGCCCTTGAACACCGCCCAGACCACCGGCAGCTCTCGGTCAGCGCTAACGCCGGCCACCTGCTGGGCGTTCAGCGCCAGGTCGTCGCCCAACACTCCGGCGGTTTTTTTGGCCGCCACCTTGGACAGCAGCGCGACGTCGTCGAGCACCGTCGTGATGTCGTCCAGCAGCATCAACAGACTGGTGGCCATGGCCGCGCTTAGTGTGAGTTAGTAGCTATAGACGCCGCGCCCGGTCTTGCGCCCCAAGCGGCCTGCTGCGACCATTTCTTTGAGCAGCGGGCAGGCGCGGTATTTGCTGTCGCCAAACTCGGCCAGATAGACCTCCATCACCGCCAGGCACACGTCCAGCCCCACCATGTCGGCCAACGCCAGCGGGCCAATCGGCTGGTTGCAACCCAGCTTCATGCCTGCATCGATGTCTTCAGGTGAAGCCAGCCCTTCGGCCAACACAAAAAAGGCTTCGTTGATCATCGGCACCAAGATGCGGTTGACCACAAAACCCGGCGCGTTTTTCACCGTGATCGGGCTCTTGCCCAAAGCCGTAGCCATGGCGTGCACGGCGGCGTGGGTGGCATCACTGGTTTGCAGGCCACGGATGATTTCCACCAGCGCCATCATCGGCACCGGGTTAAAAAAGTGCATACCGATGAACTTGTCAGCACGGCCAGTCACCGCCGCCAGTTTGGTGATGGAAATGGACGAGGTATTGGTGGCCACAATCACCTCGGGGGCCAGCATATCGTCGAGCTGCTTGACGATTTTGGCCTTGAGCTCAAAGTTTTCGGTGGCGGCTTCAATCACCAGTTGCGTGCCAGTCAGGTCGCCATAGTGGATACCACCTTTGATGCGAGCCAAGGCGGCGGCCTTGTCGGCGGCGGTGATCTTTTCCTTTTTCAGCATCCGCTCCAGGCTACCCGACACGGTGGCAACGCCCTTGGCCACTGCGGCTTCAGAAATATCCACCATCACCACGTTCAGGCCCGCTACCGCGCACGCCTGCGCAATGCCGTTACCCATGGTGCCCGCACCAACGATGCCAATTGTGCTGATACTCATCTTTGAAAACTCCTTAAAAATAGGTGGTGATGTTAGCGGTCTGAACTACTCGAAGCCTGACGCCAAACCGTAAGATGTTGTGCGTGGACTTCCCATCAACCGAGATTGTTCATCAGGGCTTGGGATGACCGCAAATGCGCCGTTGACGCCCAGGCAGCACCGAAGGTGCGCCTAATGGACAATCTCGGATCAAGCAACAGATTGTCTTATCCATGCCCGACGGGTGTGCATGACATAAAACAGAAAGGCCGCGCTAACCTGTTGAAAACCCAAGG
>JAQTVS010000140.1 GCA_028706735.1 Thiomonas sp. | reverse complement strand
GAATGATGCGCCGCGCGGCGGGCGAAATCTGCGACCAGGCGCTTTGCTTCTGGGCCGAAGCATCATCTGGGCGCCAGGGCGACGCGGCGGTTTGCATGGTCTGGCGGCTTACTCCGGCGCGGCCTGTGTGCCGGCCGCAGCCATGCGGGTGTGGCGTGTCTCCACCGTGCGCGCCTGCTGGGGCGGCATGGCCGCAGGCCCTGGCGCCGCCATGTAATGCTTGATCTGCGCAATCACCGCGGGCTGATTCCAGTCTTCCGGCCCCATGGTGCGGGCGATTTCCTTGCCCTGCTTGTCGATCAGAATGGTGGTCGGGGTGCCGAGGATGTTCAGGGCGTCGAGCACATTGGTCGTCGGATCTACATAAATGGGGAGCGAGCTGATGAAGTTGTCGTCATAAAAGCTCTTCACGGTGTAGATGCCGCCTTTGTCCACCGATAAGGGCACGACGGCAAAATTCTTGCCCCCCAGCAGCTTTTGCAGCTTGTCGAGCGTGGGCATTTCTCGCACACACGGCGGGCACCAGGTTGCCCAGATATTGAGCAACACCACCTTGCCCTTGAAGTCGGCCAGGGTCATGTGCTTGCCTTGTCCGTTTTCAAACGTGACTTGCGACAAGGGCAGGGTGCGCGCGCTTGGGTAGGGCGTCAACGTGAAGCCCGCAGCCCAAGTGGCGGGAATGGACAAGGCGGACAGCGCCAGTGCCATGGCGACACGGCGCAGAGAAGAGGTCAGGGACAACATGGAACGACTCCAGAAAATAATGGCTTTTCAAGGGAAAACATAGCCTTCATGCATGCAGTGCGCTGTAACTGCATGTAGTTCCAATTTGCCGTAAGGTGGCATTGCTCTATCGAAGACCTTGCGATGCGCCCCGATCAAGCCCTGGAATTCGCTCACCTCGTGCTGGGGGCGCATCTGCTCGTCATCGCGTTCAATATTGCCGGGCTGATTGTGATTCCCCTCGGCGCTTGGCGGCGCTGGCGCTGGGTGCGCGGTTGCCTGTGGCGCACGGCGCATCTGCTGTCGATGGTCGTGGTGGCCGCGCAGGCGGCGCTGGGGCGAGCCTGCTTTCTCACCCTGTGGCAAAGCGATCTGATGCAACGCGCGGGGCGGCAGGGGGATCGCGCCGGACTGATCCAGACCTGGATCGATCACCTGATTTTCTGGAATTTGCCGCTGAGCGTGTTCACGGTCATTTATCTGGCCGTCGGCGTTTACGCCGTGGTGCTGTGGTGGTGGGTGCGGCCGCGTTGCGGACGGCGCAAGACCCAGCCGAACAGCAGCGCCAAAGCGGCCAGCAAAAGATCCGGCCAGTCGCCATAGCGCGATGCCATCCAGGCAAACGGCGTCAATCCGGCGTGCCCTTGCACGGCGCCAGTCAGCACGCCCACGGTGTACGGCGGCAGTTCGGCGGTGACTTGGCCGCGGGCGTTAATGATGGCCGTGGCCCCGGTGTTGGTGGCGCGGATGCCGGGAATCTGGAATTCCAGCGAGCGCATGCGGGCGATTTCCAGATGCTGGGGAATGACGATGGTGTTGCCGAACCAGCCCAGATTAGTGAGGTTGGCGAAGACGTTGGGTGCGGTGGCGGACGAGCGAAACCGCTGCGCCATCTGCGCGCCGAACAAGTCTTCATAACAAATATTGGGCGCAATTTTTACGCCCTGCACTACGAAGGGCGGTTGGTCCAGGCCGCCGCGTGCAAAGCTGCCCAGTGGCATGTTCATCAATTTGACGAACCACTCAAAGCCATACGGCACGAATTCGCCAAAGGGCACGAGGTGCGCCTTGTCGTAACGGTAGGGCGCCGTGCCGCCCAGGCCCAGCACGCTATTGGTGTATTGCGCCGCGCCGCGGGTGAGGGGGATGCCCAGCAATGCCGCAGTGTGATGCTCGCGCAGCGCGCGCTCGATCTGTCGCAGATAGCCGGGGTCGAGGTCTTCCGGCAAAACGGGCACAGCGGTTTCCGGCGTCACGATGAGATTTGCCTTGAGCGTCGTCAGCCAGTCGCCATAGAGTTGCAGCGTCG
Source organism: Thiomonas sp. (assembly GCA_028706735.1). Lineage (GTDB taxonomy): Bacteria > Pseudomonadota > Gammaproteobacteria > Burkholderiales > Burkholderiaceae_C > Thiomonas. The sequence continues at coordinate 5,090 of JAQTVS010000140.1, read as the reverse complement.
GTCCCAGCGACTCCGGGCGGAATTTTTCGGATTGCGCAACATCGCCCTGAAGCAATGCCACCTTGAGCGCCGGACCTGCGGGCTGCGTCCAGCGCAGTTGCTGCAACTGCCATCCACCCAGAACCAGGGCGATCAGCAGGCTCAGACTCGCCAAGGCGCCGCGCAGACTGACCTGCGACAGCAGCGCCAGAAGTGCAGCGGCCAGTGCGGCGGCGAAATTCACCCCGTATTGCCCGATGACGGGCGCGTAGCCGGACAGCGGGTTTCCCACCTGCGCGTAGCCGAGCGCCAGCCAGGGGAAGCCGGTGAATACGGCGCCGCGCAGCCATTCCGCCACAGTCCAGCCCCCGGCCAGAACCAAGGCGGCTCCAAGCGCCGGGCCGAACGCCCAGGCGCTGCGCCCCGCTGGCGGCGCCCACGCGGCAGCGAGCGCTCCCGCCAGGGTCGGGTAAATGGCGAGATATGCGCAGAACAACAACAAGGCGCCGCCCGCGACGGGGGGCGCCATGCCGCCATACACGGCCATGCTGATATAGAGCCACCACAGTCCGCCGGTGAACCACCCCAGTCCGAGGCTGAACCCCAGCAGCGCCCCGCGTTTGGCCCGCGCGGTTGTCGCGGTTTGCGTATCGGCCCACAGCAGGCTGATCCACGCGGCCAGGATGACGACGGACCAGGCGCCGAGTTGCGGGCGCCCAAAGGTCTGCGCAAGCAGTGCGCCGAGTAGAACGGACAGGAAGGGGGCGAACCGGGGCGCAGCCAGCAGGCGCAACAGCCCGCGGCGCGGGGCGGCGCCTGTCAACGCGGAGCCGGGGCGGTTTGCAGGAATGTCAGACATATAAAGAATGGGCGTATGGGCTGCGGCCGCACTTTACCCTGCGGGCATGTCGCTGCCGTATGCATAAGGATCAGGAATCTCGAATCGCTTCAACACAGCGATTTCGCGTTGCTCCATCGCGTGGGCTTCGTGCTCAGTCTGGTGATCCCAACCCTGCGCGTGCAGCATGCCGTGGACGACCAGATGCGCGTAATGCGCCAGTAGCGGCTTGCCCTGCGCAAGCGCCTCGCGCTCGACCACCGGGCTGCACAGCACCACATCCGCCTGCGCCGGCCAGTGGTTGTAGTCGAAGGTCAGCACATTGGTGGCGTCCTCTTTGCCGCGATAAGCGTGGTTGAGCGCGCGGCCCTCTTGCGCGTCGACGAAACGCAGCGTGATCTGGTGCGGCTCAACTGGGCGGTGCGGCGCTGCACCGGGCTCGGCAAGCTCGGGCCCGACGCGCAACGCCGCGCGCACCCAGCGCAACAGCAGCGCGCGCGGCAGCAGCGCCCGGTGGCTTGCGTCGGCAAATTGCACGGAGAGCCGCAGTGCGGCTTGGGAGGGATGTCGCGCGGGCGTACTCACGGAGCAGTCCTCCGCACTGCGCGCGATTTTCCAGGGAGGTTGTGCGGCCCTGCGGTTCCTTGAGAGCGGCGGTGCGGAGCGCTCATCGCTTGCTCGGCGCATGACGGCGCGGCTTGGTTGCGGCGCCCTCTGCCGCATTGTCGCCCGGCGCGCGCTCCTGGCCGGTCTGGGCATGCGCCTCATACGCATCGACAATGCGCGCCACCAGTGGGTGCCGCACCACGTCCTGACTGGTGAACAGGTTGAAGGCGATGCCGCGCACATCCGCCAGCACTTTTTGCGCCTGGGACAGCCCGCTTTGCGCACCGCGCGGCAAATCCACCTGGCTCGTGTCGCCGGTAATCACCGCCCGCGAGCCGAAGCCGATGCGGGTGAGGAACATTTTCATCTGCTCGGGCGTGGTGTTCTGCGCCTCGTCCAGAATGATGAACGACTGATTCAGCGTGCGCCCGCGCATGAAGGCCAGCGGCGCAATTTCGATGGCGCCGCGTTCGAACAGCTTTTGCGTCTTTTCCATGCCCAGCAGATCGTAGAGAGCGTCGTACAGCGGGCGCAGATACGGGTCGATTTTTTGCGTCAGATCCCCCGGCAGAAAGCCCAGCCGCTCCCCGGCTTCCACGGCAGGGCGGGTGAGCACCAGGCGGGTGATGGCGTGGCGTTCGAGCGCATCGACCGCGCAGGCCACGGCGAGAAACGTTTTTCCCGTGCCTGCCGGACCGATGCCGAAGGTGATGTCATGCTGCAGGATGTTGCGGATGTATTGCACCTGATTCGGCGTGCGGCCGTGCAGGCTTTCCCGCCGCGTGTAAAGCACTGGCTCGCCTTCGGCCGCAGCAAGTTTCGGGCGCTGGCCCTGTGCGGCCTGCACCAATTCGAGCTGGATGTCTTCCAGACTGAACCGGGCATCGGCGCGTGACCAGAGTGTTTGCAGCAGATCCAGCGTCTGTCGGGCCGACTCGCTCTCCCCTTCAATGCTGATCGTGTCGGCGCGGCGTGTCAGGCGTACATCGAACGCCACCTCGATCTGACGCAGATTTTCGTCAAGCGGGCCGCAAAGCTGAGCCAGCCGCGCATTGTCGGCTGGAGAGAACGTATGTCGAAGCAGCACGGTAGAGGTGGTCATGGAGGTTGGTGTGCAGGGCAGAAAAAGAGCCCGTTGATTCCCCGCGTTCAGGGGTTGGAGTTGATAGTATCGGCCTGACGCTGCCATTGTCTGCGCGGCGCGAAGAAAAGAAACGGATGCATATGAGCACCATGCAATGCGCGCTGGTCGTTGACGACCTCCCTGCTGTGCGCGCCGGGTTTGTCGATCTGCTGCGGGAGAATGACCCCGGTGTGCGGATTTTTGAGGCGGGTCGCATGAGCGACGCCATGCAGATTCTGAAGCGCGAGCCGGTGGATCTTCTTCTAGTCGATCTCGGTCTGCCCGATGCCAGCGGACTGGAGTTGATCCGCACGCTGACGGAAGTCCGCCCGCAGGCGCGCTCGGTCGTTGTCACCATTTTCGACGATGACGACCATCTCTTCCCGGCGTTGCAGGCCGGAGCGTTCGGCTACCTGCTCAAGGATCGCCCCAAAATTGAACTGCGCGCACAGCTGCGCCGCATCCAGGACGGCGAACCGCCGCTGTCCCCCAGTATTGCGCGACGGATGGTGCAGCATTTCACCCACCTGCGCAGCGCGATCGCCAGCCCCTCGGCTCTGTCCCCGGAAGACCACATCGCACTGACAGAGCGCGAGAGTGAAGTATTGCAACTGGTTGGCAAGGGCTACACCCTGCCCGAAATCGCCGTGCAACTCGGTTTGTCCCGTCACACGGTTGCTGATTACGTCAAGCAGATCTACCGCAAGCTCAACATTTCGTCGCGCGCTGAAGCAGCGCTCGAAGCGGTGCGGCGCGGACTTGTCAAATAAGTCGCTCGGTGTTGTGGCATCCGCATTGACGTCTGCCCTGATTGAAGAGAGAAGAGATGACAGCCCCATTCGATCCAACTGCAGAGTCCGTGTGCTACCTCAACGGAACATTCCAGCCTCTGTCGCAATGCCAAATTTCCGTGCTCGACCGAGGCTTCATCTTCGGCGATGGAGTCTATGAGGTCATTCCGGTCTATGGCCGCCGCGTCTTTCGCGCCGATGCCCACTTGGAACGCCTGGTGCGCAGCCTGAACGCGGTGGAGATGGCGAATCCCTGCACCAGAGAGGATTGGCTTGCGCTGGTGCGGGAAGTCATCGCGCGCAATGCGCAAGACGACCAGTGCATCTATATCCAAGTGACCCGGGGCGTTGCCCGACGTGATCATGTATTTCCCCGCGGCGTGGAGCCCACTATTTTCATGATGAGCTTCCCGTTTCCGCATATCCAGGCCGACAAGCGCGCAAATGGAGTGGCCTGCATCACAGCACCCGATCTGCGCTGGAGAAATGGGCACATCAAATCCACTTCATTGCTCGGAAATGTGTTGGCTCGGCAACTCTCTGCTGAGATAGGGGCGGCGGAGACGATTCTGATACGGGACGGCTGGGTCACGGAAGCGTCGGCCTCGAACGTCTGGGTCGTCCGCAATGGACGCCTCTGTGCACCACTGCGTGACCACGACAAACTTGAAGGGATACGCGTCAGCCTGCTGGAAGAGCTCAGCACAGAAATTGGCGTCAAACTCGACTTTCGTCCCATCGCGGAATGGGAATTGCGCTGCGCAGAGGAAATCTTGCTGACCTCGGCGACAAAAGAAGTGCTACCAGTCACCAGCCTAGATGGCCGTCGAGTGTCTGAAGGGCGGCCAGGCGCCGTATGTCAATCGCTTTATGCGGCCTACCAAGCGGCTAAAGACGTCCAGTCAAGCTGACTGTGGTCAGCGAACCATTGAAAGCCATCGAAGCCTAAAAGTAATTCACAGAAAGTGCTTGACATCCAGATGGCTGCCAAGCAAAATTCCATCTCTCGGCGCTAACCGCGCTGAGAAATTCAGGCAAAAGGAAAGGAAAAAACCTTTCGCTTGACTCGGAATTAAAAGTAGTGCAATAATTGATGTCTTCGCTGCAGATGCAGCAAGCTCAAAAAAAGCCAAGAGAAAGAAAAGTTAAAACCTTTCGCTTGACTCGGAATTAAAAGTAGTGCAATAATTGATGTCTTCGCTGCAGAAGCAGCAAACGCCAAACGGCGGGCTCATTAAGAAACCAACCGATAAGCGTGGGCGTTTGGCTTGATGCAAATATACCAAACGCTCATATGAAATACGGAAGTTTTCCGTAATTCCTTGAGTGTGCATTGTTCGCAATGCAAAAAAGATCGAACTATAGAGTTTGATCCTGGCTCAGATTGAACGCTAGCGGCATGCTTTACACATGCAAGTCGAACGGCAGCGCGGGGCAACCTGGCGGCGAGTGGCGAACGGGTGAGTAATACATCGGAACGTGCCCTGTGATGGGGGATAACTACGCGAAAGCGTGGCTAATACCGCATACGACCTACGGGTGAAAGTGGGGGATCGAAAGACCTCACGTCATAGGAGCGGCCGATGGCGGATTAGCTAGTTGGTGAGGTAAAGGCTTACCAAGGCGACGATCCGTAGCTGGTCTGAGAGGACGACCAGCCACACTGGGACTGAGACACGGCCCAGACTCCTACGGGAGGCAGCAGTGGGGAATCTTGGACAATGGGGGCAACCCTGATCCAGCAATGCCGCGT
>JAQTVS010000139.1 GCA_028706735.1 Thiomonas sp. | reverse complement strand
CTTGAGGCGTGCGGCCAGACGGTCCGGGTTGGCCTTGACCGCCTCTTTCAGAATTTCCTCGGCTTGCAGATCGCGCCCGTAGGCGAGATACACATCCGCTTCGGCAACCGGATCCACATCGTTCGTGTCGAGCTGGCTGGAAGAGAAAGTGGAGCTCATATTGCCGTTGCGCGTATCCACGCGCTCACCGCCCGTGCCGCCAAAGAAGCTGTCGGCCACGCTCATGCGGCTGTCAAACACCGAGACATCGCGCTGCGACTTGGATGCCTTTTTCCGCTGCGCCAGCCAGGCCAGCAGAAGCAGCAGGACCACCAAACCACCGCCGGCAGGCAACAACAAGGGGTTGGACAACAGGCTGCTGAAGAAGCTTTCCTGCTCCACGGGAGCTGGTTTGCTCACTTTGGGCGCGGCGGGCTTGACCACGGGGGCGGCGGCCGGAGCAGAGGACGCAACCGAGGCCGCAACCGAGGACGCATGCGGCTCAGACGCCGCTGCTGCAGATGCCGCAGCGACAGCCGCAGGAGCGCTCGGCGCCACGGCAGGCTTGGCCGCAGAGGCCGGAACGGGACTCGCCACCGGAACGGTGACTGCCGCCGCCTTGCTTGCAACCGCTGCGACAGTTGGCGCGGCAGTCTGTGGCTTGACCGCTGCAACGGTCTGCGCCTGCTTGGACAGGGCGCTCAGCTCGTCAACATTTTTTTGTAGCTGCTTGATTTTTTGTTCGTCCAGCGCCGCTTGCTTCTGGTCAGCGATGTGCTGCGCCTTGTTTGCGGCGCCCTGGGCGCCAACCTCGGCCTTGCTGAGCTTGAGCTTGCTTTCTGCCTGCGCCCCGGTCGAAACCGGCTCCTGCACCTGCGCCTGCACCTTGCCTGTGGCCTCACGCTGCGATTGCTGCGCCTGCGGCTTGGCCTGCCCGCTCATCGCGGCAAGACGTTGGCGATAGGCGTTGAAATTCTCGCTCTGGGTGACCACGAAACGCCGCGCTTCCTGCTGGGGAATGCCTTGAGCCTGCTCGGCGCTTGGCATTTGCAACACCGCGCCGGCCTTCAACAGATTGATGTTTCCGTCGATGAACGCCGACTGATTGGCGCGGTAAATCGCGGTCAGCATCTGGTCGAGCGAAACCGTCTCGACTCCCGATGCGGCGGCGATCTTGCCCAGAGTGTCGCCCCGCTTGACCACATACTGGCCTTCTGCGGCAGCCGTCTTGCCCATCGGCTTGGGCTTTGCAGCCGATGTCACCGGCGTTTGCAGGGCGGGAGCGGCCGGCATGGCAGGCGCAGCAGCCACTGGGGGCGCTGACGAAGGGGTTTGCGCCGGGGTTTGCACCGAAGGAGGGGCTTGCACCGGAACCTGCGCCACGCTGGGCGCAGGCTGGAAATTGGGCGGGTCAAGCAGCAGGGTGTAGTCCCGGCTGATCTGTCCGCTGGACCACTGCGCACGGATCAACAAGTCCAGGAAGGGCTCGTTGATCGGGCTGCTCGACGTGACGCGCAGATAGGCGCGGCCATCGGGATTGCGCTCTAGCTTGATGCGGATGCCGGACAGGGCGCTGCTGTATTGGAGCTTGGCGGCCTGGAACGCGTCCGGCGGTGCAACGCCCACTTTCAGTGAGGAGGCCTCATCGGCGCTCAGCTGGGTGATATCGATCTCCGCTCTCAGCGGCTGGCCCAAGGCCGATTGCACCTTGATTCCCCCCAGGCCGAATGCGTAGGCTTGCCCAGCAGTTGCGCCCAAGGCGATTGCCAGGGCCAGGCGTCGAGTGTTCAGTCGCAGCATGTCGGCTGCCCCCCAATTTTGGTGAATTCGAATGTGCGCATTTCCCTGCGGATGCAGCGATAAATTGCGTCAAATTTCACCATATCATCAACAAATTAGACTGACAAGTTGATGCGCCAAGACAGGCCGGTGCAAGCCCGGCAACTGTGGCATTCCAGCGATTTCAGGGACGCCGGAATGCGTCGGCCCTCAAGGAAACGCAAGCCGTCCCAAGTGTTCTTGCCCCCCGCGGGGGGGCGGGCCGGCGAGCCGACCTTGGGGGGGCGCTCAATGACGTTCAAGCAGGATGCGCAGCATGCGGCGCAGCGGCTCGGCAGCGCCCCAGAGCAACTGGTCGCCTACGGTGAAGGCGCCCAGGTAGTCTGACCCCATGGCCAGCTTGCGCAGACGGCCGACAGGAATCTGCATCGTGCCGGTCACCGCAACGGGCGTGAGTTGCAGCATGGTGGCTTCGCGTTCGTTGGGCACAATCTGAACCCAGGCGTTGTCGGCCGCAATCATGCCTTCAATCTCGTCAAGCGGAACGTCTTTCTTGAGTTTGAAGGTCAGCGCCTGGCTGTGGCAGCGCATCGCTCCCACGCGCACGCAAAAACCATCCACCGGCACGGCGGGCGACCCGAAGCCTGCACCCTGGCCGAGGATTTTGTTGGTCTCGGCGCCAGCCTTCCATTCTTCGCGCGACACCCCATGGCCCAGATCCTTGTCGATCCAGGGGATCAGACTGCCGGCCAGTGGAACGCCAAACTGCTGGGTCTGCGCGGCATCGAGCGCCTTTTGCTGGGCGAGAACATCACGGTCAATGGCGAGAATGGCAGAGGCCGGGTCGTCCAGCAAAGGTTTGACCGCGCCATTCAGCGTGCCGAATTGCGTGAGCAGTTCGCGCATGTGCTGCGCGCCGCCGCCCGAGGCCGCCTGATAGGTCATGCTGGTCATCCACTCCACCAGTCCTGCCTTGTAGAGCGCGCCCACGCCCATGAGCATGCAACTCACGGTGCAGTTGCCGCCGATCCAGTTGTTGCCGCCCTTGGACAGCGCCGCATCGATGACGGGGCGGTTCACCGGGTCGAGAATGATGATGCAGTCGTCGCGCATGCGCAGGGTGGAGGCGGCGTCGATCCAGTGCCCTTTCCAGCCCGATGCGCGCAGCTTGTCGAACACTGCCGTGGTGTAGTCGCCGCCCTGCGCGGTGAGGATGATGTCGCAGCGGCGCAGTTGCTCCAGATCGTGCGCGTCTTGCAGGGCGGTTTCGTTTTTCGCTTCCGCCGGGGCTTTGCCGCCAGCATTGCTGGTGCTGAAGAACAGCGGTTCGATCAGGTCGAAATCGCCCTCTTCGCGCATGCGTTGCATCAGCACGGAACCCACCATGCCGCGCCATCCCACCAATCCCACCAAAGTCGTTGCCATCATCCGTTCCGTTCTGTGTTGTCTTTCCTGTGCTGCGCTCAACCCAGCGCCGCAACCACCGCGTCGCCCATCTGCGCCGTGCTGACTTTTTGCGTGCCCGGCGCGTGGATGTCGGGGGTGCGCAAGCCCTGCGCGAGCGTCTTCTGCACTGCGGCCTCGATGCGATCGGCCTGCTCGGCCAGCCCCAAGGAATGGCGCAACATCATGGCCGCACTCAGGATGGTCGCCAATGGATTGGCGATGCCTTGCCCCGCGATGTCCGGCGCGCTGCCATGGCTGGGCTCGTAAAGCCCTTGTCCCTTTTCATTCAACGACGCCGAAGGCAGCATGCCGATGGAGCCGGTGAGCATCGACGCCTCGTCGCTGAGGATGTCGCCGAACATATTGCCGGTGACAATGACGTCGAACTTCTTCGGCGCCTTGACGAGCTGCATCGCGGCATTGTCCACGTACATATGGTCGAGCCGCACGTCGGGGTACTGCTGGCCGACTTCGGTGACGATGTCTTTCCAGAACTGGAAGGTCTCCAGCACATTGGCTTTGTCCACGCTGGTCAGTCGCTTGTTGCGGCCCTGCGCCGCCTTGAACGCCACATGCGCAATGCGCTCGATTTCCGGGCGGCTATAGCGCATGGTGTCGAAGGCTTCGGGCTGGCCAGCGAAGGCACCGTCGGGCGCGGTGCGGCGTCCGCGCGGCTGACCGAAGTAAATGTCGCCAGTCAATTCGCGCACGATGAGAATGTCCAGTCCCGAAACCACTTCGGGCTTCAGGCTGGAGGCATCGGCCAGTTCGGCGTAGAGGATGGCCGGACGCAGATTGGCGAACAGGCCGAGGTTTTTGCGCAAGCCCAGAATGGCCTGCTCGGGGCGCAGATGCCGCTCCAGGGTGTCGTACTTCCAGTCGCCCACAGCGCCGAACAGCACCGCGTCGGCCGACTTGGCCAGATTCAGGGTGGCATCGGGCAGCGGATGGCCGCTCGCGGCGTAGGCCGCGCCGCCCACCGGGGCAAACTCGAAGCTGAAGTCGAATCCGCCTTGCGCAATGCGCTGGAGCACCTTGACGGCTTCGGCAATGATTTCGGGCCCGATTCCGTCTCCGGGCAATACGGCGATTTTCATGAGTAGGGGTTGAGTTAAAGAATGCGGTTGTCAAGCCAGGGCATGCGCGCCAGGCGCTCGGCCTCAAACGCGCGGATGTCCTGTGCATGGCCGAGGGTGAGGCCGATGTCGTCGAGCCCGTTGATCAGGCAGTGCTTGCGGAAGTCACCCACCTCGAAGGCAAGTTCGCTGCCATCGGGTTTGACCACCACCTGCCGCGGCAGATCGATGGTGAGCGTATAGCCGACGAAACCATAGAGTTCGTCGAACAGCCGGGCCACCTGCGCCTTCGACAACACAATCGGCAGCACGCCGTTCTTGAAGCAGTTGTTGTAGAAGATGTCGGCGTAGCTGCTGGCGATCAGGGCGCGAAAGCCGTACTGCTGCAGCGCCCAGGGCGCGTGTTCGCGGGACGAGCCGCAACCGAAGTTGTCGCGCGCCAGGAGCACGCTGGCGCCGGCATAGCGCGGCTGATTGAGCGCGAAGTCGGGGTTGGGCTTGCGCGAGGCGGGGTCCTGCCCCGGCTCGCCATGATCGAGATAGCGCCATTCGTCAAACAGATTCGGGCCGAAGCCGCTGCGGCGGATCGATTTCAGGAACTGCTTGGGGATGATGGCGTCGGTGTCGACGTTGTCGCGATCCATTGGCGCGGCAAATCCCTTGTGGACGACGAATTTTTCCATGGTGTGTTTCCGCATTGCCGCGGTGTCCGGGTGTTATTTCGACTTGTCAGCCGCATTGGTGATGGCCTGGCCACCCGCCTTGAGATCCTGGCCCACGCCAGCCACGGTGTTGCAAGCGGTGAGTGAAAGCAGCGTGGCGGCTAGCAGAAGGATAGATAGCAGAGGTTTCATTTCGATCTCCTGAAAAAGACGGGGTGAACCGTCACAGTTTGCGTACATCGACAAAATGACCGGCAACTGCCGCGGCCGCGGCCATCGCCGGGCTGACCAGATGGGTTCGCCCGCCCGCCCCCTGCCGCCCTTCGAAATTGCGATTGGAGGTGGAGGCGCAGCGCTCGCCCGGCTCCAGGCGGTCGGCGTTCATGGCCAGACACATGGAGCAGCCGGGCTCGCGCCATTCAAAACCGGCGGCCTTGAAAATCTTGTCCAGCCCTTCGGCTTCGGCCTGCGCCTTGACCAGGCCCGAGCCCGGCACCACCAAGGCCTGCCGCACATTCGCCGCGATATGCCGTCCGGCCACCACCTGCGCCGCATCGCGCAGGTCTTCGATGCGCGAATTGGTGCAGGAGCCGATGAACACTTTGTCGATGCGGATATCGGCAATCGCCTTGTTCGGCTCCAGGCCCATATAGGTCAGCGCGCGCTCCATTGCGGAGCGCTTGTTGGCGTCTTTCTCTTTGTCGGGGTCGGGCACGCGGGCGTCGATGGGCAGCACCATTTCGGGCGAAGTGCCCCAGGTGACTTGCGGCACGAGTTCGCGGGCGTCGAGCGTGACCACGCGGTCGAACTTCGCATCGGCGTCGGAACGCAGGCCGCGCCAATGCTGCACCGCCATGTCCCAGGCGACGCCGGTGGGCGCGAAAGGACGGCCGCGGACATAGTGGATGGTGGTGTCGTCCACCGCCACCAGCCCGGCGCGCGCGCCCGCCTCAATCGCCATATTGCACAGGGTCATGCGGCCTTCCATGCTGAGCGCGGCGATGGTGCTGCCGCCAAACTCGATGGTGTAGCCGGTGCCGCCTGCGGTGCCGATCTTGCCGATGACGGCCAGCGCGATGTCCTTGGCGCGGCAGCCTGTGGGCAGCGGGCCATCCATGCGCACCAGCATGTTCTTCATCTTGGGCGCGAGCAGGGTTTGCGTGGCCAGCACATGCTCGACTTCACTGGTGCCGATGCCAAAGGCCAGCGCGCCGAACGCGCCGTGCGTGCTGGTGTGCGAATCACCGCAGACCACGGTCATGCCCGGCAAGGTGGCGCCCTGCTCTGGGCCGATGACATGCACGATGCCCTGGCGGCGGTCGTTCATGCGGAACTCGGTGATGCCGTTGGCGGCGCAGTTGGCGTCGAGCGTATCGACCTGCAGCCGCGAAATCGGATCGGCGATGCCCTCGGCGCGGTCGGTCGTGGGCACGTTGTGATCGGCCACGGCCAGATTCGCACTCACCCGCCAGACCTTGCGGCCCGCGAGTTGCAGTCCCTCAAACGCCTGCGGGCTGGTGACTTCATGCACCAGGTGGCGGTCGATGTAAAGCAGCGCGGTGCCATCGCTTTCGGTGCGCACCACATGCTCGTCCCACAATTTGTCGTACAGCGTTCGGCCCATCGGCATCTCCTGCGTCTTGTTCGCGGTGTGCGCAAGACTTGTCATGAAAGATTGATTTTAGTTGGCGCGCTTCACGCCATGCTCGGATGGGTTTGCATCCACGCGACCGACAGATCGAACGATCCATCCGGCTGAACACGCATCGCCTCGCGCGCCTCCTGCGACGCCCGCGCCCACACGTCGCGGATCGCCTGCACGCGCAGCTCCGGGGTGCGCATGCGCGCTACCCACGAGTCGAATTCCATGGTCAGACTCCAGCCATCCATACTGGGCGCGGCAAAGCCGGCCTGCTGCATCAGGGCGCTCCACTCGGAAACGCGGTAATCGCGCACATGCGAGGCGTCGCGCAAGATCTCCACCGCCTGCAGCAGGGTGTCGCACAGGGGCGACTCCAGGGCCACGACATCGATGATGACCAGCGTTCCCTCCGGCTTGATAACCCGGCGCATTTCGCGCAATGCGGCAGGCACATCAGGCCAGTGATGCGCGGAAAAGCGGGTGACCAGCAAGTCGAAGGCTGCATCGGCGAAGGGCAGTTTGTCGGCCGACCCCTGGCAAGTCTGCAGACCGTGCAGGCCGCGGGCTGCCGCCTC
>JAQTVS010000138.1 GCA_028706735.1 Thiomonas sp. | reverse complement strand
ATCTGCCGGCGAAAAACTTCACCGCCATGCTGCGCCTGGATCACAACCGCGCACTCAGCCAGCTCGCCGCCAAAACCGGCAAGGCGGTGGCCGATCTGGAGAAAGTCTGCGTCTGGGGCAACCACTCGCCCACCATGTATGCCGACTACCGCTTTGCCACCGTGGGCGGCCAGTCGGTCAAAGACCTGATCAACGACCCAGTCTGGAACAGCGACGTGTTCCTGCCCACCGTGGGCAAACGCGGCGCGGCCATCATCGAGGCGCGCGGCTTGAGTTCTGCTGCGTCTGCCGCCAATGCCGCCATCGACCACATGCATGACTGGGTGCTGGGCACCAACGGCAAGTGGGTCAGCATGGGCATTCCGTCGGATGGGTCTTACGGCATTCCCGAGCAGACGATGTTCGGCTTCCCGGTCACTTGCGCGGGCGGGGAATACCAACTCGTGCGCGATCTGCCCATCGACGCGTTCTCGCAGGAACGCATCCACAAGACCCTGGCCGAGCTGGAAGAAGAAAAGGCCGGCGTCCAGCACCTGCTCTGAACCGCCATGACCCACCCGACCGCTGGCGCGCGGCTGCGCCTTGCCTTGACGCAGGAAAGCCCGCTGCAGATCGTGGGCGCGATCAACGCCAACCACGCCTTGCTCGCCCAGAGGGCGGGCTTCAAGGCCATTTACCTCTCCGGGGGCGGCGTGGCGGCCGGCTCCCTGGGCATGCCCGATCTGGGCATCAACACACTCGATGACGTGCTCACCGACGTGCGCCGCATCACCGATGTCTGCGACCTGCCGCTGCTGGTGGACGTGGACACCGGCTTCGGCCCCAGCGCCTTCAACATCGCACGGACCGTCAAAAGCCTCATCAAATTCGGCGCCGCAGGCCTGCACATCGAAGACCAGGTCGGCGCCAAGCGTTGCGGCCACCGCCCAGGCAAGGAAATCGTCAGCAGCGATGAAATGGCGGACCGGATCAAAGCCGCAGTCGACGCACGCACCGATCCTGACTTCTACATCATTGCCCGCACCGATGCCATCGCCGTCGAGGGGCAGGACGCGGCCATCGCCCGCGCCCGCGCGTGCTTTGATGCCGGGGCCGACGCCATCTTCGCCGAAGCCGCACTCGACCTCGACACCTACCGCAAGTTCGGGCAGGCTGTCGGCGCGCCCCTGCTGGCCAACATCACCGAATTCGGCGCCACGCCGCTATTCACCGTTGACGAGTTGCGCAGCGCGGACGTGGCCATGGCGCTCTATCCGCTTTCAGCCTTCCGCGCCATGAACAAGGCGGCGCAGACCGTGTATGAAACGCTGCGGCGTGAGGGCACGCAAAAGGCCGTGGTGCCGCTCATGCAGACCCGCGCCGAGTTGTATGAGAGCATCGGCTACCACGCCTACGAGCAACGGCTGGACGCCATCTTTTCCGGCAAGAAACCGTCGTGAACGGATCGGAATTCCGAGAGGGTGTGAACAAATCCGCCATGCCCGCTCCTCGCACCCAAATCGCCCCAATCGGCGTTGCGCTTGGTGTAGTCAGTGCGCGCCGTGCCGACGGGCACGGCTGTGCTTTGCGCCTTGATTGGAACCCTTTGGGCGCGCTGCTCGGCCACGCCGGATTCATTCACACCCACCGAGGAGACAAACCATGAGTGATGACGCAGCGCCAGCTGGCATGACCTTCAAGCCGAAAAAATCGGTGGCCCTCTCGGGCGTCACGGCAGGCAACACCGCGCTGTGCACCGTCGGGCGCACCGGCAACGACCTGCACTACCGCGGCTACGACATTCTCGATCTGGCCGAAGCCTGCGAATTCGAGGAAGTGGCGCATCTGCTGGTGCACGGCAAACTGCCAAATGCAGCAGAACTTGCCGCCTACAAAACCAAGCTGCGCCGCCTGCGCGGCCTGCCCGCCGCGGTGAAAACCGCACTGGAGCAACTGCCGCCCTCCGCCCACCCGATGGACGTGCTGCGCACCGGAGTCTCGGTGCTGGGCTGCGTCATGCCCGAGAAGGACGACCACAACGTGGCGGGCGCCCGCGACATTGCCGACAAGCTCATGGCCTGCCAGGGGTCGATGCTGCTGTATTGGTGGCACTGGGCCGTCAACGGCCGCCGCATCGAGGTGCAGACCGATGACGATTCCATCGGCGGCCACTTCCTGCATCTGCTGCACGGCAGCAAACCGAGCGCGCTCTGGGAGCGGGCGATGCACACCTCGCTCATCCTCTACGCCGAGCACGAGTTCAACGCTTCCACCTTCACCGCCCGCGTCATCGCCGGCACCGGCAGCGACCTGTTCAGCGCCATCACTGGCGCCATCGGCGCGCTGCGCGGCCCCAAGCACGGCGGCGCCAACGAAGTCGCACTCGACATCCAGCGCCGCTACGCCAGCCCCGATGAAGCCGAGGCCGACATCCGCTCCCGCGTGGCCAACAAGGAAGTCGTCATCGGCTTCGGCCATCCGGTCTATACCATCGCCGACCCGCGCAACCAGGTCATCAAGGAAGTTGCCCGCCGGCTTTCATCCGACCTCGGCGACCTGCGCCTGTTCAACGTGGCCGATCGCCTGGAAGCCGTGATGTGGGACGCGAAAAAGATGTTTCCCAATCTCGACTGGTTCAGCGCGGTGAGCTACTCGCAGATGGGCGTTCCCACCGCCATGTTCACGCCGCTGTTCGTGATTTCACGCACCAGCGGATGGAGCGCGCATGTGGTGGAACAGCGACAGGACAACAAGATTATTCGACCCAGCGCGAATTACACTGGCCCCGAAAATTTGCAGTTCGTGCCGCTCGCACAGCGTTCCTGAACGCCATCATGCGCACCGTCCCATCATGCAGACGCGCCTGACTTGTCGTTCGTCCCGGCCTGGAGCGGTTTTTTCCGTGTCCCAGTTCGTGGAGTGTCTTGATATGAAACGCAAGTTCTATTTGTTGTCCGGCGTAGTCGGGCTGTCCTGCGCGCTCGCGCTTCCTGCCCATGCGCAAACGCATGCCAGCAAGGAAAAAGCGGCAGATGCCGCAACCACCGCCACGCACGGCACAACCAAGCCCGGACCGACCGTCGTGGCCACCGCCGCCACGATCACACCGGCCCTGCTGACCAGCAACGCACCCGGCGCGCGCGTGCCCGGCACGGAAAACGGCTATCCCGACGTGAACCCGGTGTTCGCCCTCAAGGCCGGGCGCATGATCTGCGGCAGCAGCCGCGTTCCGATGGACGTCAAGGTCGAAGGCGTCAACGACCAGTCCGTTCTCCTGACCTGGAACCGGAAAAGCTACATCCTCAAGCGCAAGCCCACGTCCACCGGCGCCTATCACTTCGACGATGCCAAGGCTGGCTTCGTCCTCATTCAGATCCCGGCCAAAAGCATGCTGTTCGACAAAAAGAACATGACGCGACTGGCCGACGACTGCGTCCCCTCGCCCTGACGGGCCTTCCCTGACCAACGATCCATGTCCTCAGCGATTTCCAACGTCCGCCCCGCCCCCGACCAAGTTCTGGCTGACATCGCCGACTACGTCCTCAACACCGATCTGCAAAGCGCACTGGCATATTCCACGGCGCGAAACTGTCTGATCGATACCCTGGGCTGCGGACTGGAAGCGCTGGAATACCCAGCCTGCACCAAGCTGCTCGGCCCCATCGTGCCCGGCACCGTGGTTCCGCATGGAGCCAAGGTGCCGGGCACCCAGTTCCAGCTCGACCCGGTGCAGGCCGCGTTCAACATCGGCGCGATGATCCGCTGGCTGGACTTCAACGACACCTGGCTGGCCGCCGAATGGGGCCACCCCTCGGACAACCTCGGCGGCATCCTTGCCGTGGCCGACTGGCTGAGCCGCAACGCCATCGCCGCGGGCAAGCCGCCGCTGACCCTGCGCGATGTGCTCACCGCCATGATCCAGGCGCACGAAATCCAGGGCGTGATCGCGCTGGAAAATAGCTTCAACAAGGTCGGCCTCGATCATGTGGTGCTGGTCAAGGTGGCCACCACCGCCGTGGTCGCGCGCATGCTGGGCCTTTCCCGCGACGAGATCATCAACGCCGTGTCGCTGGCCTGGGTGGACGGCCAGAGCCTGCGCACCTACCGCCATGCCCCCAACACCGGCAGCCGCAAGAGCTGGGCGGCGGGCGACGCCACCAGCCGCGGCGTGCGCCTGGCGCTCATCGCCAGGACCGGCGAAATGGGCTACCCCAGCGTGCTCACCGCCAAGACCTGGGGTTTTTACGACGTGAGCTTTGGCGGCCAGCCGTTCAAGTTCCAGCGCCCCTACGGCAGCTATGTGATGGAGAACGTGCTGTTCAAGATCAGCTTCCCGGCGGAGTTTCACAGCCAGACCGC
The DNA here is from genome assembly GCA_028706735.1 of Thiomonas sp. Lineage (GTDB taxonomy): Bacteria > Pseudomonadota > Gammaproteobacteria > Burkholderiales > Burkholderiaceae_C > Thiomonas. The sequence goes on along the minus strand of JAQTVS010000138.1, from coordinate 2,845 downwards.
GGTGGAAGCGGCCATGACCCTGCACCAGCAACTTCGCGCAGCGGGCAAGAGCACGGACGACATCGCCAGCATCGTCATCCGCACGCATGAGGCCTGCATCCGCATCATCGACAAGAAGGGGCCGCTGAACAACCCGGCCGACCGCGACCACTGCATTCAATACATGGTGGCGGTGCCGCTGCTGTATGGCCGCCTCACTGCGGGCGACTACGAAGACGCGGTGGCTGCCGACCCGCGCATCGACGCGCTGCGCGACAAGATCCGCTGCGTCGAAGACCCGCAATACTCCCGCGATTACCACGACCCCGAAAAGCGCTCCATCGCCAACGCCCTCACCGTCACCCTGAAGGACGGCGCGGAGCTGCCCGAGATCGCCGTGGAATATCCCATCGGCCACAAGCGCCGCCGTGCCGACGGCATTCCCCTGCTCGAAGCCAAGTTCCGCACCAACCTGGCGCGGCGCTTTCCGGGCAAGCAGCAACAGGCCATTCTCGACGTGTCGCTGGATCAGAACTTGCTTGAATCCATGCCTGTGCACGACTACGTCGATCTATACGTCATCTGACCCCGGAGACCCCCATGCCAGCCAAAACCGCCAGCGCCGCGCCTGCGCACGCCTACGCCATAACGCGCAAAACCTTCAAGACGGCCTCGGGCAAGTCCGCATCGTTCTATTCCCTGCCGCAACTTGCCAAAGAACTGGGCCAGGATCTGTCGCGCCTGCCCGTGTCCATCCGCATCGTGCTCGAATCCGTGCTGCGCAACTGCGACGGCAAGAAGGTCGGTGCCGAACACGTCAGGCAACTCGCGGGCTGGCGGCCCAATGCGCAGCGCACCGATGAAATCCCCTTCGTCGTCGCGCGCGTGGTGCTGCAAGACTTCACCGGCGTGCCGCTGCTGGTCGATCTGGCCGCGATGCGCAACGCCGCCGCGCAACAACACAAAAACCCCAAGTCCATCGAGCCGCTGGTGCCGGTCGATCTGGTGGTCGATCACTCGGTCATGGTGGACGACTACGGCAACAAAAAGTCACTCGACCTGAACATGCAGATCGAGTTCCAGCGCAACCGCGAGCGCTATCAGTTCATGAAGTGGGGCATGCAGGCCTTTGACACTTTCGGCGTCGTGCCGCCGGGCTTCGGCATCGTCCACCAGGTGAACCTCGAATATCTCGCCCGCGGCGTGCACAAGGCCAAGGACGGCGTCGCCTACCCCGACACCCTGGTGGGCACCGACAGCCACACCACCATGATCAACGGCATCGGCGTGGTGGCCTGGGGCGTGGGCGGCATCGAGGCCGAAGCCGCCATGCTCGGCCAGCCGGTCTACTTCCTCACGCCCGACGTGGTGGGCGTGGAGCTCAAGGGCAAGCTGCGCGGCGGCGTCACCGCCACAGACCTGGTGCTGACCGTCACCGAAATGCTGCGCAAGGCCAAGGTGGTCGGCAAGTTCGTCGAGTTCTTCGGCGAAGGCACGGCCAGCCTGTCGGTCACCGACCGCGCCACCATCGGCAATATGGCGCCGGAATACGGCGCGACCATGGGCTTTTTCCCGGTGGACGACAAGACCCTCGATTACTTCAAAGGCACTGGCCGCACCAAGGCAGAGATCGAGCTGTTCGAAGCCTACTTCAAGGCGCAAAAGCTGTTCGGCGTGCCCAAGGCCGGCGACATCGATTACTCACAGACGCTCACCCTCGACCTCGGCACGGTCGAGCCCTCGCTGGCCGGCCCCAAGCGGCCGCAAGACCGCATCGCACTGAGCGAAGTCAGCCATCAGTTCGAGAAACTGTTTTCGGCGCCGGTGGCCGACAACGGCTTCAACCAGCCTGCCGGGCGCCTGAACCAGCGATTCCCCGTGACCAACAACGGCAAGTTCAGTGGAGAAGGCCCAGATACCTCGATGGGGGCAGAACGTGATGTGGTCGAGATGGTGGACAACCGATTCACCCGCAGCGCCGCGCACGCCAAGGCAGAATCAGCAGCGGGATCCTCAGGCTTGAACATCGCCGACGGCGACGTGCTCATCGCCGCCATCACCTCCTGCACCAACACCTCCAACCCCAGCGTGCTGCTGGCTGCGGGCCTGCTCGCCAAAAAGGCGGTCGAAGCCGGGTTGAAGGTGAAAAAACACGTCAAGACCTCGCTGGCTCCCGGCTCGCGCGTGGTCACTGAATATCTCGAAAAAGCCGGCCTGCTGCCCTACCTCGAAAAGCTGGGCTTCTACCTCGTCGGCTACGGCTGCACCACCTGCATCGGCAATGCCGGGCCGCTGGCGCCGGACATCGAGGCCACCATCACCGCCAACAATCTGGTGTGCGCCGCAGTGCTGTCAGGCAACCGCAACTTCGAGGCGCGCATCCACCCCAACATCAAGGGCAACTTCCTCGCCAGCCCGCCGCTGGTGGTGGCTTACGCCATTGCCGGCACGGTGCGCCGCGACCTCATGACCGAACCCGTGGGCTATGGCAAGGGCGGCAAGCCGGTCTACCTGGGCGACATCTGGCCGAGCAGCGAAGAAATCGACAAGCTGATGAAGTTCGCCATGAACCCCAAGGTGTTCAAGGAGAACTACGCGCAGGTCGCCGCCAACCCTGGCAAGCTGTGGAAGAAGATCGAAGGCGTCAAGGGGCAGGTGTACGACTGGCCCAAGAGCACCTACATCGCCGAGCCACCGTTTTTCGCCGGGTTCGGCATGCAGCCCGCCTCCACTTCGCTGCACGTGCGCGGCGCAAAGGCGCTAGCCCTGTTCGGCGACTCGATCACCACCGACCACATCTCCCCGGCCGGTTCGATCAAGGACAGTTCGCCCGCGGGTCAGTGGCTGCAGGCCAATGGCGTGCTCA
>JAQTVS010000137.1 GCA_028706735.1 Thiomonas sp. | reverse complement strand
GCCAGCCTCGCCAGCAGCCACCTTGGCGCGGCGGATGTAGTGGAGCAGCGAGGTCTTGCCGTGGTCGACGTGGCCCATGACGGTGACGACCGGCGCACGCGGGAACTGCTCCGCATCGGCATGCGCAGTCTCGCCGTCTTCGGTGAGGAAGTTCTCGGGATCGTCGAGCTTGGCGGCAATCGCCTGGTGACCGAGTTCTTCGACCACGATCATTGCGGTTTCCTGATCGAGCACCTGATTGATGGTCACCATCTGGCCCAGCTTCATCAGGCTCTTGATCACTTCCGCCGCCTTCACCGACATCTTGTGTGCCAGCTCAGCCACGGTGATGGTCTCCGGGACATGGACTTCGCGCACGATCATCTCTGCCGGCGCTGCCTGCATGTGCTGCTCGCCGCCCCGGTCATTGCGCCCGCCGCGACGGCCACCGGCCGCCTTGGGGCCGCGCCAGCCGCCGGCGCTTCCGGTCGGGTTGCCGCGCGGCTTGATCGCTGCGCCGCGCTTCTTCGCCGCATCATCCGCCCACGAGGAAGAAAGCTTCTCGGATTTGACCTGCTTATCGTCCTTCTTTGCCGCACCAGTTCCCGGGGTGGCTGCTGCACCACCTGCGGGTTTTGCCGCACCGGCGGGCGGCTTATGAATCGTGCCTTTGATCGTGCCGCTCACCGGGGCGGCTTCGGTGGTTTTTGGCGCCGGTTTTTCCGCACGCAGCACCGTGCGCGGGCGCGCCATCATGTCGCGGATTGCAGCGGCCTCGGCTTCGGCGGCGGAGCGGCGCTTTTGAATCTGCGCGAGCTTGGCCGCCTCTTCGGCGTCCTGCTTTTTCTGTGCGGCAATGCGCTCGCTCGCGGCCGCCTTGGCCTGGGATGCGGCGGCTTCACTGGCCAACTGCGCAGCCTTGCCAGCCTCATCTTGTTGCGGCGGGGTCTGGGTCGTCTGCGCATCAACGGGCGCGGTCACGGTGTTCGCCGCCTTGGCAGCCTGCGCCTCCCGTGCTTCACGCTCGGCCTGCTCGCGCGCCTGCTGCTCGCGCAACTCTTGAGCGGCACGGCGCTCCTGCTCCGCAGCGCGCTGCGCGGCCAGCTCTTCGGCTTGGCGCGCCAACAAATCCGCCTGACGCTGCGCCTCGGCCTCGCGTCGCTGGAGTTCGGCGTCTTCAACGACGGCGTCATCCGCCTCGGCAGGCGCATGTACCTCGGCGGCTGGCGCCGTCTCGTCGCGCTTGACGAAGACGCGCTTTTTTCGCACTTCCACATGGATGGTGCGCGCCTTGCCGGTGGCGTCTGCCTGCTTGATCTCGCTGGTCTGCTTGCGCGTCAGGGTGATTTTCTTGCGTTCACCGCTGGCTGCGCCCCCATGCGCGGCACGCAGGTGATCAAGCAAGCGGGCCTTATCGCCCTCGCTGATGACATCGTCCGCAGCGCTCGACCCGACACCTGCCTGTTGCAGTTGCTCCTGCAAGAGGTTCAGGGGTTTGCCGAGTTCTGCTGCGAGTTGTGCGACGGTATGACTGGCCATTGATGGTGTGTCCTAGGTACGGCTTGAAACGTGTGAAGGCGGGTGGTGGAGCGCTTGAATCAGGCGTTGAACCAGTGCGCACGGGCCTTCAGAATAAGCTCGGCGGCGCGGGCGTCGTCGGCGTGGAGAATTGCAGCAAGTTCATCGGTGGCGAGATCGCCCAGGTCGTCGAGCGTCAGCACCCCGGCCTCGGCAAGCAGCGCCAGGTCTTCGGTGCTCAGGCCTTCGAGCGACTTCAGGCCCGCCTCCATTTCGTCCAGCTTTTGTTCGCGCGCGATTTCCTGGGTGAGCAGGGCGTTGCGGGCGCGCTCGCGCAACTCGTTGACCGTGTCTTCGTCGAAGGCTTCGATCTCGAGCATTTCGTTGATCGGCACATAGGCCAACTCTTCCAGACTGGTGAAACCCTCGGCAATGAGGATGTCCGCAACCTCCTGATCGACGTCGAGTTTTTCCACAAACAGGCGGCGCATTCCTGCGGCCTCCTGGGTGCTGCGGGCGTCGGACTCTTCGGCGCTGAGGATATTGATCTTCCAGCCGGTCAGCTCGGATGCCAAGCGCACATTCTGTCCGGTGCGCCCAATGGCCAGGGCGAGATTTTCCTCGTCCACGGCCACATCCATCGCGTGCTTTTCTTCGTCCACCACGATGGACGAGACGTTGGCCGGGGCCAGCGCGCCGATGACAAACTGCGCCGGATCCTCCGACCACAGCACGATGTCCACCCGCTCGCCGCCGAGTTCGTTTGTCACGGCCGTGACGCGCGAGCCGCGGATGCCGACGCAGGTGCCGATGGGATCGACCCGGCGGTCGTGCGACACCACCGCGATCTTGGCACGCACTCCGGCTTCCCGGGCGCACGATTTGATCTCCAACAGCCCCTGCTCGATTTCCGGCACTTCCATGCGGAAGAGCTCGATCATGAATTCGGGCGCGGTGCGCGAAATTTCAATCTGCGGCCCGCGGGCGGTGCGATCGATTTTGGTGATCACGGCACGCACACGGTCGCCTACACGCAGATTTTCCTTCGGGATCAGATCGCCGCGGCGCAGGCGGGCATCGACCTTGCCGGACTCGACAATCACATCGCCCTTATCCAGGCGCTTGACCGTGCCATTGAAAATCTTGTCGTTGCGCGCCAGGAAATCGTTGAGGATCTGCTCGCGTTCGGCGTCGCGGATTTTCTGCAGGATGACTTGCTTGGCCGCCTGCGCACCAATCCGGCCGAAGGAAATGCTCTCGATCGGCTCTTCGATGTAGTCGTCCAGTTCGATGTCCGGAATCTGCTCGCGGGCTTCAAACAGCAAAATCTCGCTGTCGGGCAATTGCAGCCCGGCCTCGTCCGGCACCACATGCCAGCGGCGGAAGCTCTCGTATTCGCCGGTGTCGCGGTCGATCTGCACGCGCACGTCGGCCTCGCCTTCGTACAGCCGCTTGGTGGCGGAAGCCAAAGCGGCTTCGACGGCGCCAAACACCACGTCGCGATCGACGTTTTTCTCACGCGCCAGGGCGTCCACCAGCATCAAAATCTCGCGACTCATTTTCGACCACTCCCAAAATCAACAACAGGCACCAGGCGCACGTCGCGCACCTCGGCCAGACTGAAATTCATGACGGACTGCGTGTCTTCTGCATCCGAAATTGCGGCAGACGCCAAACCCGCGGACTTCGCTTTGTTCTTGCTTGCAGCGCCGGGTTTGCCCTTGCCGGGTTTCGCCTGCGCTTCAGGCGCAGACAGCGCCATGGAAAACCGCCCTTGCGCCTCACCGTCGGCGGCATCGAGAAGGACGCCGCGGTACTTTTTTCGCCCCTGGAACGGAACGCGCAACACAACGTCGACCTCCAACCCGGCAAAGCGAACAAAGTCCTGCGGCTTGCGCAGCGGACGATCCAACCCTGGAGAAGACACCTCCAGACGCCCATAATCCACGTTTTCCACCTCAAACACATACTGCAACTGACGCGTCACGCGCTCGCAGTCCTCCACCGTGACGGGGGTGCCGTCGGCGTGGTCGATCGTCACGCGCAGCAAACCGCGCGGAAGGTGCTCCACCTCCACGAATTCCAGCCCAAGACTGGTGACCGCTGTTTCAATTGCCTGCATTGCACTCATGCGTGTTCAGCCATTCTGTCCGCATCATGTCGTCCGCCTCGCCTACCAATCCAGCAAACAAGGAAAACGCGCAAAAAAAAAGGGCGATGTTGTCGCCCAGTTGGTGCTCTTTGTCGTGCAAGGAAAAAACCTTGCGGCATAAAAATCATGCTCTCCGCCACAAAAATTCATCTTTGTCTGTGCGGCGATCAAAACAAAAATTTCTATGCTTTGTTGTTGTTTATTTTTGTTTGTTTAAACCACGACCAAGCGACTGCTCTCTTTGACTACTTCTTTGACTGCTCTTTGATCTACTCTCGACCACTCTTTTCGCGCGACTTCAATTCTGCAGTCAGCAAAAGAACGGATTATAGGAAGCGCTTTGTGTTTTAGCAACAGCCTGGCAACCAAATCACTTAGACGGCGAGGTCGGACGCAGCGAGCAGCGCCTGGGTGTAGGCCTGCTGCGGCGCGCGCAGCACGACATCCACCGCGCCTTCTTCCACCACCCGGCCCTCATGCAGCACCAACACGCGGTGCGCCAGCGCGGCGATCACTGCAAGGTCGTGGCTGATCAGCATATACGCGAGACCATGACGACGCTGCAGATCAGCGAGGATTTCAAGCACCTGCTGTTGCACGGAGACATCAAGCGCGCTGGTGGGCTCGTCGAGAATAAGGATTTTTGGCTCAAGGATGAGTGCGCGGGCGATGGCGATGCGCTGACGCTGGCCGCCAGAAAACGCGTGAGGATAGCGCTGCATCTCGGCCTGAGAGAGCGGCAACCCGACTTCGGCCAGAATGTCCTGCGCACGCTGCTGACGCTGCGCGGCACTCAGTTCGGGGCGATGAATCTCCAGCCCCTCCTCGACGATCTGGGCTACTGTGCGACGCGGTGACAGGCTAGAAAACGGGTCCTGAAACACGATCTGCGCCTGCGCGCGCAGAGGACGCAGCGCTCGGGGGGCAAGTGTGGCGGGGTCGCTGCCCAGAAGCTCCACGGAGCCGCCTTGCCGACGCAGCAGCCCGAGAAGCGCCAGCGCCAAGGTGGATTTACCGCTGCCTGATTCGCCCACCACGCCGAGCGTTTGGGCGGCGGGCAAATCGAGGGAGATGTCGCGCAGCACCGGATGCCAGCGTTTGCGCCAGAATCCGCCGCTCTGCGCAAAACGCACGTTCAACGCGCGCGCGCGCAGCACCAGGGCTTGCTCTGCGCCGCCTGCCGGCGCTTGCACCAGACGACGCGGGCGGCTTTGCAGCAGCATGCGGGTGTACGGGTGCTGCGGCGCGGTGAACACCGCCTCCACCACGCCGGCTTCCACCACCCTGCCCTGCTGCATCACGGCGACCCGGTGTGCATAGCGGCGCACCAGGTTGAGGTCATGGGTGATGAACAGCAGCGCCAGGCCGTACTCGGCCTGGAGCGTATCGAGCAGATCGAGAATCTGGCGGCGCACGGTCACGTCGAGCGCCGTGGTGGGTTCGTCGGCCAGCAGCAGGCGCGGACGGCAGGCCAGCGCCATGGCGATCATCACCCGCTGGCGCTGGCCGCCGGAAAGCTGATGCGGGTAGTTGAGCGCGCGCCGCGCCGGATCGGCAATGTCCATTTGAGCCAGAAGTTCCACTGCGCGCGACCAGGCGGCGCGGCGCGGCAAGGCCTCGTGCAATTCCAGCATCTCGGCGATCTGCCGTCCGACCGGATGAAGCGGGTTGAGCGCGGTCATCGGCTCCTGGAAGATCATGGCGATGTCCTTGCCGCGAATGGCGCGCATCTGCCGCTCAGTCAGGGTGCTGAGTTCGCGGCCGTCGAACTGCACGCTGCCGCTGGTGCGTGCGCCGTCGAGCAGCCGCAGAATCGCCAGTGCGGACACGGTCTTGCCCGAACCCGATTCCCCAACGAGCGCCACCTTCTCGCCCGCGGCAATATCGAAATCGACGCCTTGCACCACGGTCTGCGCACCAAACCGCACCCGCAGATCACGTACCTTAAGCAAGGGAGATGGAGGCGAGCCACTCATGCGCCGCCCCCGCCGGACTGCCGCGGATCAAGCGCGTCGCGCAGCGCCTCGCCAATGAAAGTGAGCAGCAGCAAAATCGTGACCAGTGCGCCAAACGCTGCCGCCGAAATCCACCACGCGTCGAGATTGGCCTTGCCCTGCGCGAGCAGTTCACCCAAGCTGGGCGTTGGCGGCGGCACGCCCAGCCCGAGGAAATCCAGACTGGTCAGCGCCAGCAGCGCGCCACTCATGCGAAACGGCAGAAAAGTGACGACCGGCGTGAGGCTGTTGGGCAGGATGTGCCGCCACATGATGCGTCCGTGCGACAGCCCCAGCGCCTGCGCGGCGCGCACGTAATCCATCTGCCGGTTGCGCAGAAACTCGGCGCGCACATAGTCGGCCAGGCCCATCCAGCCGAAGAGCGAGAGCAGCACCAGCAGCAGCGCCAGGCCGGGCGCGAACACCGCCGAAAAGATGATCAGCAGATACAGCTCAGGCATCGATCCCCAGACCTCCATCAGCCGCTGCACCGACAGATCGATGCGCCCGCCGAAATAGCCTTGCACCGCGCCGATGAGCAGACCGAGCGCCGTGCCCGTGACGGTGAGCGCCAGCGCGAACAGCACGGATAGGCGAAAGCCATAGATCAGCCGCGCCAGCACGTCGCGTCCGCGGTCATCGGTCCCCAGCCAGTGCCGCGCCGAGGGCGAGGAGGGAAACGGCCGCTGCGCGAAGTAATCGATGGTGGTGGCGCTGTAAGGGATGGGGGGATAGACGGCAAAATTTCCCGGCGTCGACAGCTTGGCGCGGATATAGGGATCTAGGTAATCCGTCGGGGTATGAAAATCGCCGCCAAAGGTGGTTTCGGGATAGCTGTGCAGCAGCGGCAGATAAAAATGGCCGTCGTAGCGCACCAGCAGCGGCTTGTCATTGCTGAGCACCGGGGCCAGCAGACTCAGGCCGAACAGCAGCATAAAAACCCACAGACTCCAGCGCCCGAGGCGATGCGCCCTGAACCGCGCCCAGCCGCGCGACAGAAACGGATGGCGCGGCGCGTGCGCCGCGGCGGAGAGAGCCGCACTCACCGCAAGGCCCCGAACTGAATGCGCGGATCCACCCAGACATAGCTGAAATCGGCAATCAGCTTCGTGAACAAGCCAATGAGAGTGAACAGATAGAGCGAGCCCATGACCACCGGGTAGTCGCGCCGCATCACCGCCTCATAAGACAGCAGACCCAGCCCCGGCAGCGAGAACAAGGTTTCGATGAGCAAGGAACTGGCGAAAAACGCCCCGATGAACGCAGCCGGGAAACCCGTCACCAACGGCACCAGCGCATTGCGCAGCACATGCCGCCACAGCACAGTGCGCTCGCTCAGTCCCTTCGCGCGGGCGGTCAGCACATACTGCTTGCGGATCTCTTCGAGAAACGCATTTTTGGTCAGCATGGTGATGACGGCAAAGCTGCCCGCTGTGGCCGCCAGCACCGGCAGGGTGATGTGCCACAGGTAGTCGGTGATCTTGTGCCACAGACTGAATTGCGACCAGCCATCGGACACCAGCCCGCGCAGCGGAAACCATT
>JAQTVS010000136.1 GCA_028706735.1 Thiomonas sp. | reverse complement strand
ATCAAGCTGTGGATCGACATCGGCCAGCCCGATGAGAGCCGCGTGCGCAAAGCCTGCGGACGCGCGGAACAGGTGGTCGTGGCCTGCCATGCCAGCAGTTGCCCCGTGTGGTGGAAGCAGAACGCGGCCAAGCTCGCGCGGCTGAAAAACCTCACCATGCTGCGGCTGCCCGCTGAAACCAGCCAGGCGCTGGCCGGGCTGGCCGAGCGCACCATGCAGTTGCAGTGCCTGGTGCAGGATGGCGCGGTGTCGCTCAGCAGCGCGGCGGCAACAATCGCTGTCGAACTTGAGACACTGCAAGCCGCCGCTTAAAGGGCCATCAAAGCCATGTCTCAGCCCACCTATGCCAATCTCAGCCCCGATGGCGTGCTCGACGCCATCGACAGCCTGGGCCTGCGCTGCGACGGCACGTTGTTGCAGCTCAACAGTTTCGAGAACCGGGTCTTTCAGGTCGGGCTGGAAGACGGCAGCCAGCGTATCGCCAAGTTCTACCGTCCCGGCCGCTGGAGCGATGCGGCCATTCTGGAGGAGCACGCCTTCACCCTGGAGTTGGCCGAGCGCGAGGTGCCCGTCGTGCCGCCCCAGCTTTTGGGCGGTCGCACCCTGCATGCCGTCGCCGGGCACCGGCTGGCCCTGTTCGCGCGCCAGGGCGGACGCACTCCAGAGATCGAACAGGTCGAGACGCTGGAATGGCTGGGACGTTCTCTTGGCAGGATCCATGCCGTTGGCGCCGCGCGCGCCTACCAGGCCCGTCCCACGCTAAATGTGCAGACCTTCGGCGTGGCCTCGCGCGACGTGTTGCGCGACGGTGGCTGGTTGCCAGAAGACCTGCGCGCCGCCTGGCTGGGCATCGTCGATCAGGCGCTCGACGCCGTGCGCCAGGCCGATGCGCGAGCCGGGGCCGTGTCGCTGATCCGGCTGCATGGCGATTGCCACCCGGGCAATCTGCTCTGGACCGACGATGGCCCGCATTTCGTCGATTTCGACGACAGCCGCAGCGGGCCCGCGATTCAGGATTTGTGGATGCTGCTCTCCGGCGACGAGGCCGACATGCGGCGTCAGTTCGCGGCGCTGCTGCGCGGCTACGAGATGTTCCGCGAGTTCGACGATCGGGAGAAACACCTTGTCGAAGCCTTGCGCACTCTGCGCCTGCTGCATCACAGCGCCTGGATCGCCAGCCGCTGGACCGACCCCGCGTTCCCCACAGCGTTTCCCTGGTTTGGCAGCGTGCGTTACTGGCAGGACCGCATCCTGGAGTTGCGCGAGCAGGTCGCGCTGATGCAGGAGCCGCCGCGGATTTAGAGCAATGCCGAGCAGGCCCTATTGATCCGGCGCGTTGAAGTTTGAGACTGCGCGCCCCACCCCAACCCTCCCCATGAGTGGGGAGGGAGCGAACACGCCTCCCCCACCGCGTGGGGGAGGTAGGGAGGCAGAGATGCCCACCCCGGCCCTCCCCACTGTTGGGGAGGAAGCAAAACGGCTCCTCCCCCGCTTGCAGGGGAAGTTGGGAGGGGCATATGCAGATCGCGCGCAGCGCTTTTTACTCCTCCCCCGCTCGCGGGGGAGGTTGGGAGGGGGAGAGGCCGTTGCATGGCGTTGCTCAGGAACCCTTCATCCTTCTCCATTCCGAATCAATCATCCTGACGAGCTTCCTGCTGATGGCAGATTTCGCGTGTCAGCGCACGAAGCCAGCGGTGGGCGGGATCGACGGCCAGGCGCGGATGCCATAGCTGCGAAATGGCGATGCCTGGCGTGCTCACCGGCAGCGCGAAGGCGTGAAAGGCGCCCGCGCCATGTTCCGCCGCGGCCGTGCCACCGCGCAAGAATGACTGTGGCACGAGCGCGACCAGATCGGTGGTTCGGGTGATGCCCAGCGCTGCGGGAAAGCCGGGCACACCACCTTGATGTCGGGCTCAAAGCCAAGGGCCTCGAGCGCTTCGTCCACCGGGCCCTGCGGCCGCCCGCGGCGTGACGTCGTCACGACATGACCGAAGGCCACGTAGCGCTCGGGAGTCACGGGGCCGCTCAGCAGCGGGTTGCCGGCGCGCACCACGCCGACGAAGCGGTCGTGGTAGAGCGCCGGCACACGGAACTCGGGCCCGGCCTGCACCATCACGCCAATCTCCAGGTCGGCCAGGCCCTCGCGCAGATCGCGGGCATCGTCGCCCTGGTCTTCGACTTCCAGAACCGCCTCGGCGAAAGCGCGCTGGTCACCGGCCTGGCGTTGACCCCTGGCCCCTGACCGTGGCCGTGGCCGCTCCGTGGGCCGGACGCCTGGCAGATCGCGTATCCACCGCCGGCCTCTGCACTTTTGGCGCTGGTTGTCTGGCCGCGGGCCTGCTGCTGGCCGCCTGGATGACGCGGGAACAGCGTCTGTTGCCCCTGGTGGCCAGCACCGTGCTGCGCGGCCTGGGCTTCGGTTTCTTCCAGGTGCCTAACAACCGCAACATGCTGCTCGCCGCCCCCCGCGCACGCAGCGCGGCGGCTGGCGGCATGCAGGCCACCGCGCGGCTCTCAGGTCGGCCCGCTGGTTGCCACCGGCATGGCAGCGCTGGGCGCCTTGTTCAGTGTGATGCGTGTGGCGCAGGGTTGAATGGCTGACGCTGGAGGGGCGACGCGGCCGTGAGATGTCAAGGTGTGGCAACCGCTGAACGAGAAATCAACCGAGGGATCCCGCGACGTTTTGATGCCTATAAGAAAGTCTGTCCATCCGACCCGACGGACAAGATTCCTTTAGAGTCTGTCCAGGCCTGACGTTCAGCCGTCGCCAGAAGGAGGCTTTTAACAAAGACTGTCCACCTCAGCCCGGCGCGCTAGCGGCTGCCGCAATCCGCACCCGAAGGATTCGGTTAATGTCGGCGCCGATGCCGATTTGAGCCACATGCCGATCAGCGACTGAGCCATGGCACACGAGATGCGCGCGGCGCCAACCTTGAATTTCAGCGCGCATCAACCGGCTCACTGCAAACCCGGGGCATGGCTCTATTCGGCGTCGGCACCAACAATGCGGGGTTTCATCGTCGTTCTCCATTTTCTCCATTGGTCATGTCCGGGTCATTCGCCGCCCGGCCCAGCAGCAGCGCCCGCTCGCGGGCGTTGCCAGCCAGCGCGGCGGCGCGTTCGAACTCGATGCGCGCTTCATCGCCGCGCCCCAGCTTTTGCAGCAGGTCGCCGCGCACCGCAGGCAGCAGGTGATACTGCGCCAGGGCGGGTTCATCCTGCAGGGTGTCCACCAGCTCCAACCCCGCCGCGGGGCCGTAGGCCATGGCCACAGCCACGGCGCGGTTGAGCGCGACCACGGGTGATGGCGCGGCCTGCATCAGCGCGTCGTACAGCGCGGCGATGCGCGCCCAGTCGGTGGCCTCGGTGCTGGGCGCGCGGGCGTGGCAGGCGGCGATGGCGCCCTGCAGCGCGTAGGGGCCAAGCGGGCCGGCAAGCGGACCGACAAGCGCCTCGGCGCGCGCCAGCGCAGCGAGACCACGGCGGATCAGCAGCGGATCCCAGCGACTGCGATCCTGCGCGCCGAGCAGGATCGGTTCGCCCTGTGCATCCACCCGTGCGGCCAGGCGCGAGGACTGGATTTCCATCAGCGCCAGCAAGCCCAGCACCTCCGCTTGTTGCGGCATCAATCCGGCCAGCACGCGGCCCAGGCGCAGCGCCTCTGCGCACAGCGCCGGGCGCATCCACTGCGCTCCGGCGGTGGCGGCATAGCCCTCGTTGAACATCAGATACAGCACCTCCAGCACCGAGGCCAGGCGTGCGTGCAACGCTTCGCCGCGCGGCACTTCGAACGGCACATGCGCGGCGGCCAGCACGCGCTTGGCGCGCACGATGCGCTGCGCGATGGTGGCCTCGGGCTTGAGGTAGGCGCGCGCGATTTCGGCGGTGGACAGGCCACCCATCACGCGCAGGGTGAGCGCGCTGCGCGCCTCGGGCGCGAGCACGGGATGGCAGGCGGTGAACATCAGCCGCAGCAGCTCGTCGCCGATGGCGTCGTCCAGCCGCGCGTCGATCATCTCGCTGGACTCGCGCGCGGCGATGGATTGCTGCAGATCGGTTTCGTGGCCGAGCGCCTCGAGGCGCGGTTCGGCCAGTTTCCGGTGGCGCAGATGGTCCAGGGCGCGGCGCTTGGCGGCGGTCATCAGCCACGCGCCGGGGTTCTCGGGAATGCCCAACTCCGGCCAGTGTTCGAGCGCCGCGACCAGCGCGTCCTGCGCGCAGTCCTCGGCCAGCGCCAAATCGTGCGTGATGCGCGCCGCGTGCGCCACCACCTTGGCCGATTCGATGCGCCAGATCGCGGCGATGGTGCGCGCGATTTCAGCCGCAGCGGTGGCGTCAGGCTGGCGCATGGCACGCGCGCAGCTGGGTTCGATGGCGATGCGAGCTCGGCATGGTTTGTCCCAGAATCCGAGATGCCAAGTCCGTCACCCGATCAACGGCCGGTTCAGCTCGGTGCGCCAGTCCGTCGGGTTGGGGCTGAGGTGCGGGCCGACGACGTACCACTCCCACAAGTCCGCAGCCGGGGCGTGGCCATGGGTTTCGATCCAGCGCATGAACTCGCCCCACGCATCGGGCAAGCCTTCGTAAGGCCCGTGGTAAACGGTGCGCGCGACCCGGGCGGCGCGCAGCACCCCAGGGCGCACGCGCCCGGCGGCAACGACGGGGGTGTCGACAAAAAAACCGAGATCAAAGTCGAAACGCTCCGGTGTCATGGCCAGGTGATGGGCGAAGGCCGCGCCTTGGGGCGCGATGCCTTGCGCCCTCAGTGCCGCCAGCAGTTCTTCCACTGCCGGGCCGAATGCCTGCATCATGTCCGCGCGGGGAATGTCGAGGTGGATGAGCGCCGCGATTTGCTCGGCGCTGTCGGTGAGATGCGGGGTGTCGATCATGGTGGAACTCCAGGTGAGGTTGAGCGGCGTGTGGGGCCAGAAAGCTTGCCTGGACCGTCCTGCTGCCATACACGACGCACGACGCTGCGCGATTTCGACTGGCCTGCCCGGCTAGCGGGCCGATGGCTTGTTCAGCGCGGCAGCGGCGCGGATGAGCGCCTTGAAGGCGTTCGCATCGAAGTCATCCCCCTCATGCAGATCAATGGCGCGGCGGGTGTTGCCGACCAGGCCGGCGTTGAACAGACCCGTTGGGTCTGGCAGCGCGGCGCCCTTGGCGAAGGTCAGCTTCACGGTTCGCTGGTAGGTCTCGCCGGTGCAGATCAGTCCGTCGCAAGACCAGCACGGCACGCTCCATTTCCATTCTTCGACCACCTCGGGCTCAGCCTGCTGGATGAGCATGCGCACCTGCATCAGGGTTTTGCCGCGCCAGTCGTTCAGTTCACTGATTCTTGCGTCGATCAGTGCAGCGGAGGATTCGTTTCTGTTGCGATGGATTTTCTTCATTCTTTGCCAATCTATGTGGCCGCTGCGTGGTGAGCGTCGGTTGTCATGCGAATTCGAAATCGAAGTTGAGAGCGCGCAGCCCAATGCTTTGTCGATTGACTGCTGCTGGTACGCCGTCAACCGCCGCCTTTGAGCGGCTTCAGGGTCTTCGTGCCCGGAATGTATCGTTTCCCCCAGCGCACAAACGCCAGCAGTATCTCGCCCAAATCAGCGCCCTTGGCACTTAGTGAATAAGCGTAGCGCGGCGGGCGTTCCTGATAGGCAACCCGGTCGATGATGCCAGTGTCTTCAAGTCGCTTGAGCCGGTTGGCGAGCGTGCTGGTCGGAATTTTTTCCGGCGAATCGAGCAGTTCGTTGTAGGTACGCTTGCCGAGCAGCAGGTCGCGGATCACCAGCAGCGACCACTGGTCGCCGACCAGTTCGAGCGCGTTGGCGACCGGGCAGGGGGAACGGGCGAAGGACGGGGATTCATTTTTACTCGATTTCATGATGAGCCTTGATAGTAACTTGCAATATGAAAGTTGCCATGCTAGCGTACAGTAACTTGCAATCTGCAAGTTACTGTACAGGAGAACATCATGTCAATACCTGCTTCCTTATCATTGCCCGATCCAGAGACGCGTCAACGCCCCACTGCGAAAGTCATGCTCGCCGCGGTGCTTGCGGTCTGGTTCGCCATCGTCGTCGTGCTCGGCGCTCGCCACGGTTTCGCCAACCCGCCCGGCTCGCCGCCGCTGCCGATCCTGATCGGCGTGCTGGCGCCACTGGCGACATTTTTTGCGTTGCTGCGCTGGTCACCCCGATTTCGGGAACTGGCATTGCAAACCGATCTGCGCGTTGTCGTTGCGGTGCAGGCGTGGCGCGCTGGCGGGCTGGGGTTTCTGGCCTTGTATGCGCACGGCGTACTGCCGGGATTTTTTGCGTTTCCGGCCGGGCTGGGCGATATCGCGATCGGCGTCACCGCACCGCTGGTGCTGCTGACTTTGCTGCGTCGGCCCGATTTCGCCGCCAGCAGGCGTTTCCGGCGCTGGAACTGGCTGGGCATCCTCGATCTGGTCGTAGCCCTCACGCTCGGCGCGTTTGGATCGATGCTCGCGACGGTGCCGGGCGGGCCCGCAACCGGGGTGATGTCGGGCATGCCGGACGTGCTCATTCCGGCTTATCTGGTGCCGATATTCCTGATGCTGCACACCGTGTCGCTGATGCAGTCGCGGCGCCTGCGCGCAAAAGCGTAAAGGCACGGGTAGCGGTGCCGATTTCAAGCTTGGCGACAGTGGCGTGCCCGCTGACGCCGAGCGCCACACCCCCAGGAATCACGACGCATTTGTTACTCACGCACGCCAAAACGCCAACCTATAGTCGGCTCATGCCACCACCCGCATCGCAATGCCAGGGAGGTGGCAGAAACCCGCAACTTTCCACAAAAGGAGTCAACCATGACCTCACACACAACCGGAACCCGCGACGAATGGCTGCAGGCGCGGATCGAACTGCTCGCCGCCGAAAAAGAACACACCCGCCGCGGCGACGCGCTGGCGCGCCAGCGCCTGGCGCTGCCGTGGGTGCGCATCGACAAGGACTACCGCTTCGACACCGACGCCGGGAACGCCTCGCTGGCCGATCTGTTCCAGGGGCGCTCGCAGCTTCTTGTCTATCACTTCATGTTCGGGCCCGAGTACACGGCGGGCTGCCCGACCTGCTCGTCGATCGCGGACGGGTTCAATGGCTTCGCCATTCACCTCGCCCACCACGACGTGATGCTGGCGGCAGTGTCGCTGGCGCCGCTCTCCAAGCTGCAGGCGTACAAGCGG
>JAQTVS010000135.1 GCA_028706735.1 Thiomonas sp. | reverse complement strand
ATCTCGCCAGCCAGCACGATGAGTCCGGTGTTGGCCAGGGTTTCGGCGGCCACGCGCGACGCCGGGTCTTGCGCGACGATGGCGTCGAGGATGGCGTCGGAGATTTGGTCGGCCACCTTGTCGGGATGGCCTTCGGAGACGGATTCGGAGGTAAACAGGAAGTTGCTTGCCATGACGGCCCTTTCAATCGGTTGGTTTGACGCCACCGCTTGGGGTTCGCACGGCGACGCTTTAGCGGACATCTGCGCGGCACGCCCGAAGGCCCGCCGCCCTTGCCACCCCGCAAGTTGTCATTAACTCGGTGGCAATGCGAAACATTCTATGCCTGCAGACACGCGTCGCCAATCCGTAACATGACACCCTTTGCCCCGCAAGGAATTCATGCTGCTGCGCCTGTTTCGCCTTCTTTCCCATCTGCCGCTGGGCTTGCTCCAGGCGCTGGGAGCGGCGCTCGGCTTGGCGGTGTACGCGGCCTCCGGCATCTACCGCCAGCGCCTGCGCGCCAATCTGCAGCAGGCCGGATATGACCCCGACTTGCTGGCGCGCAAAGCTGCGGTGCAGGCCGGGCGCATGGCGGGCGAGTTGCCCGCGGTCTGGTTTCGCCGCGGCGGCAAGGCGCCAGTCCACGCGGTGCAGGTCATCGGCAAAGAACATGTGGACGCGGTGCGCGCCAGCGGCCAGGGCGTGCTCTACCTCACCCCGCATCTGGGCTGCTTTGACGTGTCGGCGCAGGCCGCTGCGACATGGGGTCCGATCACCGTGATGTACCGGCCGCCGCGCAAGGCCGTGTTGCAACCGGTGGCGCTGGCCTCCCGTCAGCGCCACAACCTCGCCACTGCGCCGGCCAATCTGGCCGGGGTGCGGCAGTTGCTGCGCGCCCTGCGCGCGGGAGAAGCCGTCGGCCTGTTGCCCGATCAGGCGCCGGCACAAGGCGAAGGCGTGTGGGCCGATTTTTTCGGCCGCCCCGCCTACACCATGACGCTGCCCTCTCGTCTGGTGCAACTGGGCAGGGCCCGCATCATTCTGGCCTCGGCGCTGCGTCTGCCCGGCGGACGCGGCTACACCCTGACGCTGGAACCTTTCCCTCAGGAACTCGACGCCGATCCGCAACGCGCCGCCGCGCAGATCAACCAGGCGCTGGAAATGCTGATACGCCGCTGCCCGGAACAATATCTCTGGGGCTACAACCGCTACAAGCGCCCTCCCGGCGCGCCCGCGGCGCCCGATCAATCCGCAACAGGAGCGGCCCCATGAAAGCCCTGCTCGCCCGGCTGAGCATTGCGCTGATCTGGCTGCTGCACCTGCTGCCCTACCCCGTGCTGGCTGCGCTGGGCGCCGCGGTGGGCTGGCTGTTGTGGCCACTGGCCCGCTCGCGCCGTCGCATCACCCTGCGCAATCTGCAATTGTGCTTCCCCAACTGGAGCGCCGCGCAACAGCGCGCCGCGGGGCGGCAACATTTCATCTATGTGGCCCGCGCGTTCCTGGAGCGCGGGGTGCTGTGGTACGCCAGCCCCAGGCGCTTGCAGCGGCTGCTGCACATCGACGGCGCGGTCAGCGAAGCGCTGGACGGCAGTCAAAACACCCTGCTGCTGGGCTTTCATTTCGAGGGGCTCGATGCCGGCTGGACGGCGCTCAGTCTGGTGGCTCCACGCCCGGTCTCGGGCATGTACACCCCGCAGAAAAACAAGGTGCTCGACGACTGGGTAGTAGCGCGGCGCAGCCGGTTTCACACTGCCGCCATCGTCTCGCGGCATGACGGCGCCGCGGGCATGCTGCGGCAACTGCGCGCCGGGGTGCCGTTCTACACCCTGCCCGACATGGACTTCGGCCTGCGCAGCGCGCGCTTCATCGACTTTTTCGGCGTGCCCGCCGCCACGCTGGACGTGGCCCCGCGGCTGGCGGCTTCGGCGAACGCCCGGGTCTATCCGGTGGTCACCCGCATGCTGCCCGGCGCGCGCGGCTATGCCATCACCGTGCATCCGGCCTGGACCGATTTCCCCGCACTGGACGCGAAGGGAAAACCAGCCGACATCGACGCTGACCTGCGGCGCATGAACCGGTTTATCGAAGAGCAGGTGCGCACCATGCCCGCGCAATACCATTGGGTGCACAAGCGCTTCAAGAACCGCCCCGAAGGCGAGCCCTCTCTTTACTGACCCATGCAACTCGCGTTCACCAAAATGCACGGCGCCGGCAACGACTTTGTCGTCCTCGACGCCACACGCGCACCCATCGTGCTCAGCGCGGCGCAGTTGCGCCTGCTGGCCGACCGCCACTTTGGCGTCGGCGCCGACCAGATTCTGGTGGTCGAAGCCGCGCCCTCGCCCGAGGTGGATTTCGGCTACCGCATCTTCAACGCCGACGGCGGCGAGGTGGAGCAATGCGGCAACGGCGCACGCTGCTTCGTCGCCTATGTGCATGACAAGGGGCTCACCGCCAAACGCCGCATCCGGGTGCAGACGCTCGCGGGCCTCATCGAACCCGAACTGCAGCCCGACGGCCGCATCACCGTGGACATGGGCGCGCCGATTTTCGAACTGCCGCGCGTGCCTTTCAATGCCACCGGCCTGGCGCCGAAGCCGGTGGATGGCTGGGAGCAATGGCCGCTGGATGTGGCGGGCGCAAGCAGTTGGATCAGCGTGCTGTCGATGGGCAACCCGCATGCCGTGCAGAGGGTGGGCGATGTGGACACCGCGCCCGTCCTCAGCCACGGCCCGCTGATCGAGCATCACCCCCGTTTCCCGCGCCGGGTCAACGCTGGCTTCATGCAGATCATCGACCCCCAGCACATCCGCCTGCGCGTCTGGGAGCGCGGCGCCGGGGAAACCCTGGCCTGCGGCACCGGCGCCTGCGCCGCCGTGGTGGCCGGGCTGCGCCACGGCTGGCTGCAAGGCGCGGTCAACGTGCAGACCCACGGCGGCGCGCTGACTATTTCCTGGGCGGGCGCAGGCCAGCCCGTGCGCATGACTGGTCCCGCCGCTTTTGTTTTTGACGGCACGATCGAGCTTCCCGATCTGCCCTGATGGAGAACACCCGATGGAACTGAGCGAACACGATCTGGCCGCCTACCTGGCCGCCAACCCCGAATTCTTCGAGCGCCACGCCGAACTGCTCACCACCGTGCAACTGCTCAGCCCGCACGGCAACCGCGCCGTCTCGCTGCAGGAGCGGCAGATGGAAATGCTGCGCGACAAAATGCGCACCCTGGAACACCGCCTGGCCGCGATGATGCGCAACGCGGTGGACAACGAAACCCTGGCCGGCAAGCTGCTGCTGTGGGCGCGCGACGTCATGCTGGCGCAGCAGGGCGCCCCGGAGCAGTTGCCGCACGCCCTGCAGGAAGCGCTGAAAACGCGCTTCGACCTGCCCATGACCGCGCTCAAGCTCTGGCCGGTGCGCGAGGAATTCGCCGCGCTGGATTTCGCCAGCGGCGTGAGTGATGACTCCCGGACCTTCGCCGCCAGCCTGGCCGCGCCCTTCGTCGGCCCCAACCCCGGCTTTGAGGCCACGCACTGGCTGGCCGACGCGCAAATGGCGCAATCGCTCGCGCTCATTCCCCTGCAGAACCCGCACACCAGCATGTGCATGGGCCTGCTGGTGCTGGCTTCACCCGACACCCAGCGTTTCACCGCCGATATGGGCACCGACTTCCTCTCCCTCATCAGCCAGCTCTCCAGCGCCGCGCTCGTGGGGCTGCTGGCGCGGTAGACCCCGGCAGCGGGCGCGCTTCCCATGACCACGCACCTGACTCCCGCACCCGGCACAGCCGACTTGCGGGCGCTCGCGGAAAACTATCTCGTCCACGCGCAGACCGAGCGCAGACTGGCTCGCAGCACCTTGATCAACTACCGGCGCGACCTCGATGATTTGCTGCAGCGTGCCGCCGCCCTGAACGCCGCGCCGATCGAATCCGCCCACATCCGCCGCTGGGCCGCGCAGCTTCATGCCAGCGGCATGAGCCCGCGCGCCATCTCTGCCCGGCTGTCGGCCTGGCGCAGCTTTTTTCGCTGGATGGGCCGTCACGGCTTTGTGGCCGCCAACCCGGTGCAGGACGTGCGCGCGCCCAAGGCCGCCAAGCCGCTGCCCAAGGCGCTGTCGGTCGATCAGGCCGTCGCGCTGGCCGCCTATGTGCCCGAGGCAACCAATTCAACACATGCTGATGCGCACAAGCGCGAAGGCGTTGCCGCTCGCAACGCCCGCGTGCATGCCATCGCCGAGCTGCTGTATTCCAGCGGCCTGCGCGTATCCGAACTCACCGGCCTGGACCTGCGCGCCAGCCCCGCAGCACGCGGCTGGATCGACTGGGACGAAGCAGAAGCCACCGTGACCGGCAAAGGCAACAAGCGCCGCAGCGTGCCCATCGGCCGCCCCGCCCTGCTGGCGTTGCAACACTGGCTGGCCGTCAGAAGCGCGCTGCTGCGACCCGACGCAGACGCCGACGCGCAAGCCGCGTTGTTCCTCGGCGCGCGCGGCGGCCGCCTCACTCCGCAGCGCGTTTGGCTGGAACTGCGCGCGCACGCCAGAGCCGCCGGGCTGGACGCCCGCGTGCATCCGCATATGCTGCGTCATTCCTTCGCTTCGCATGTGCTGCAGTCCAGCGGCGATTTGCGCGCGGTGCAAGAATTGCTGGGCCATTCCAGCATTGCGACCACGCAGGTCTATACCCGTCTGGACTTCCAGCATCTGGCCAAGGTCTATGACGCCGCCCATCCCCGCGCGCGCAAGAAGCCATAAGCCCCCCTCCATGAAAACCATCCGCCTTCATCCTGGCAAGGAACGCTCCCTGCTGCGCCGCCACCCCTGGGTGTTTGCAAGCTCGATCGCCAAGGGCAGCGCCGACAGCGGAGAAACCGTCCGCGTGGAATCGCACGACGGCCAGTTTCTCGCCTGGGCCGCGTTCAGCCCCGCTTCGCAGATCCGCCTGCGGGTCTGGAGCTTCGAGCCCACACAACGCATTGATGCCAGCTTTTTCACCGAGAGGCTGCGCACAGCAATCGCGCGCCGCCAGGCGCTCGGGCTCGATCTGAGCGCGTGCCGCCTGGTTCATGGTGAAAGCGACGGCCTGCCCGGCTGCATTCTCGACCGCTACGCCGACATCGTGGTGCTGCAGGCAGGCAGCGCCGCCATCGAACGCTGGAAGCCCGTGCTTGTCGGCGCTCTGCACACCCTGATGCCCGAGGTGCGCCTTTACGAACGCTCCGACGCCGCGCTGCGCGAGCGCGAAGGCCTGCCCCCGGCCACCGGCTGGCTGCACGGCGCGGGCGACACCCAGGTCGAGATTGTCGAAAACGGCCTGCGTCTGCAGGTCGATGTCGCCAGCGGCCACAAGACCGGCTTCTACCTCGACCAGCGCGATGCCCGCAGCCGTTTTGCCGAGGTTGTGCGCGCGCACAAGTTGCAGCGTGTGCTCAATTGCTTCAGCTACACCGGCGGCTTCACCCTGGCGGCGCTGGCCGGTGGCGCGCAGCAGGTGATCTCAGTCGATTCGTCCGCGCCCGCGCTCGCCCTTGCGGCGCAGCATGTGGCGCGCAACGGGTTTGACGCGGCCCGCGCGACTTTTCTCGATGCCGACGTCAACGCCGCCCTGCGCCGCCTGCGAGACGAAGGCGCGCAGTTCGACGCCATCGTGCTCGATCCGCCCAAATTCGCCTCCAACCCGCAGCAAGTTGAGCGCGCCGCGCGCGCCTACAAAGACATCAACCGCCTGGCCTTCCATCTGCTGCCGCCGGGCGGCTGGCTGTTCACTTTTTCCTGCTCCGGCGGCGTCAGCGCCGACCTGTTCCAGAAAATCGTCGCTGGCGCCGCACTCGACGCCGGAGCCGACGCGCAGATCGTCGCCCGCACTGGCGCCGGTCTCGACCATCCGCTGAGCCTGCACTTCCCCGAAGGCGAGTATCTCAAGGGCCTGCTGCTGCGCAAGAATTGATTTTTCGGCAATCGCCCCTATCTGTAAATGTTGCCCCTCAAAAGGAATCTCCCATGTCCACTCTCATTCCCGCCACCATCGTCACCGGCTTTCTCGGCAGCGGCAAAACCACCCTGCTCAAGCGCGTGCTGCACGAAGCGCATGGCTCCAAGATTGCCGTGATCGAAAACGAGTTCGGTGAAGAGAACATCGACAGCGACATCCTGGTGCAGGAAGCGGGCGAGCAGATCGTGCAGATGTCAAACGGCTGCATCTGCTGCACCATCCGCGACGACCTGCGGGCCACACTGGCCGACCTCGCGCTCAAGCGCCGCAAGGGCGAGATCGCCTTCGACCGCGTGATCATCGAAACCACCGGCATCGCCGATCCCGGCCCGGTGGCGCAGACCTTTTTCATGGATGATGAAGTGGCCAGCCAGTACATGCTCGACGCCATCCTCACCCTGGTCGACGCGGTTCACGCCAATCAGCAGCTCGACACCCGGCAAGAGGCGCGCCGCCAGGTGGGTTTCGCCGACCAGATTTTCATCAGCAAAGCCGATCTGGTGAGCCAGGACGCCCTCGCCGCGCTGCAACACCGTCTCGCGCACATGAACCCGCGCGCCAAACAGAGCGTGGTGCATTTCGGTGAGGTTCCGCTGTCGCAGGTGCTCGACCTCAAGGGCTTCAACCTCAACGCCAAACTCGACATCGACCCCGATTTCCTCAAGGCCGACGATCATGAGCATGAGCACGATCATGACCACGCGCATCACGACCACGAACACGGCGAACACTGCAATCACCCACACCATCACCATCACGATGACGATGTGAAATCCTTCGTTTACCGCACGGACAAACCCTTCGACCCGGCCAAGCTCGAAGACTTCCTCGGCGCCATCGTGCAGGTGTATGGCCCACGCATGCTGCGCTATAAGGGCGTGCTGAACATGCAGGGCATCGACCGCAAGGTGGTGTTCCAGGGCGTGCACCAGCTCATGGGCAGCGACCTTGCCGCTCCCTGGGGCGCGCAGGAACAGCGGCAGAGCAAGATGGTGTTCATCGGCATCGACCTGCCGCGTGACATCCTGGAACAAGGGCTGCAACAGTGTCTGATCGGTTGAATGCCTTGCCTTGTCGCACGAAGTGAATAGAATCGGGCGATTTTGACTTGTGTTGCTCCCGAGAGGCAAGATAAAAAGTGAAGTAAGAAGACGAGTAAGAAGACCGGGAAAGAAATTGAGCCGGGAAAGAAATTGAGCCGGGAAAGAAATTGAGGGTGGCTTGAGAGCAGGCAGGCAGGTAAAGAGAGAAGAGAAGCGAGAAGCA
>JAQTVS010000134.1 GCA_028706735.1 Thiomonas sp. | reverse complement strand
CATGGCGCGCTGGTAATAGCGGGCGACGAACTGCAGCAGCTCCAGCCAGTTGGCGTCGAACGCGGGCAGGGACGCGAACACCCCGGCGATCTCGCGCAGCGTGATGGCGTTGTCCTCGTCCGGTGGCGCGGTCAGCCTTAGCACCACGCCGGTCACCGTCTGCCGACCCAGCGGCACGCGCACCAGCGTACCGGGGGGCGGTGGCGCATCGGCGCGGTAATCGAGG
Source organism: Thiomonas sp. (assembly GCA_028706735.1). Lineage (GTDB taxonomy): Bacteria > Pseudomonadota > Gammaproteobacteria > Burkholderiales > Burkholderiaceae_C > Thiomonas. Next base: position 7,017 of record JAQTVS010000134.1, on the reverse strand, counting down.
AGTTGCAGGCCCGGCGCGTCAACGGCAACCTGGAGAACGACGGACATGGAGTTGGCGCGCGGGACGGAAGTTGGAGTTTGAAACAGGGCGCTAAGTGGGCGTCAGCACACGGTTTATGCCAGATCAAAACGGGTGTGGATAACTCTGTGCATCAATCGAGTGCATGAAGTCGATCCCCCTGTGGATAAGCCTGTGCAAAATCATTTGCCAAATTGTGAAATTTGAATAAGTTTGAATTATTTCAATAACTTAATCGATGAAATTTCAAGTCAAGTCTGTGATCAACTTGCTGCGCTGCACTCGAACCGGAAATGTGCATAAGCTGATTTGTCAAGCTTGACAAAGCTGATTTTTCGCGGTTCGAGCCGATCAGCGCTGTCATGCCAAGCCGCCTCGGTTCAGTCCAGGAAAACCGGGAAGGCGGCCTGGCGTTTCCTGGGACGACGGCCTTAACCGCCGATGCGGTGCAGGGCGCGGCTGTGCGTGTGAACCGCCTCCACCAACGCCGTGACATGCTCCGGCGGCGTGAATTGCGAAATGCCATGTCCCAGGTTGAACACATGCCCCACGCCGGGTTCCACCGGGCCAAAGCTGTGCAGCAGCCGCTGCACTTCCTTTTCAATCGCGGCGGGCGGCGCGAACAGCACATTCGGGTCGAGGTTGCCCTGCAGCGCCACGCGCTGGCCGACGCGGGCGCGCGCCTGGCTCAGATTGGTCGTCCAGTCCAGGCCGAGCGCGTCGGCACCGGTATCGGCCATCGCCTCCAGCCACTGGCCACCGCCCTTGGTGAACAGGATCACCGGCACGTCCCGGGCGTCAGCGCGCTGCTTGAGCGCGGCGATGACGCGCTGGCTGTACGCCAGGGAAAACTCCTGGAAGGCGCCGTCGGCGAGCACGCCGCCCCAACTGTCGAACACCATCAGCGCCTGCGCCCCGGCGTCGATCTGCGCGCCAAGGTATTGCGCCACGGCTTCGGCGTTGACCGCCAGGATGCGGTGCATCAGGTCCGGGCGGGAATACAGCATCGACTTCACGGTGCGGTAGTCATCGCTGCCGCCGCCTTCCACCATATAACAGGCCAGCGTCCACGGGCTGCCGGAAAAGCCGATCAGCGGGACGCGCTGCTGCCCGTCCTGCACCAGGGCGCGGCGAATTTCACTCACCGCATCAAAGACATAGCGCAGCTTGTCCATGTCGGGCACTTGCAGCGCGGCCACATCGGCCTCGGTGCGCAGCGGGCGGTCGAACTTGGGCCCCTCGCCGGCCTCGAAGCGCAGGCCCAGTCCCATGGCGTCGGGCACGGTGAGAATGTCCGAGAACAGGATGGCGGCGTCGAGGGCGTAGCGGTCGAGCGGCTGCAGCGTGACCTCGGTGGCGAAGTGCGGGTTCTGCGCCAGGCCGAGAAAACTCCCGGCGCGCGCGCGCGTCGCGTTGTATTCCGGCAGGTAGCGCCCCGCCTGGCGCATCAGCCAAAGGGGGGTGTAGTCGGTGGGCTGGCGGCGCAGGGCGCGCAGGAAAGTGTCGTTGGCAAGTGCGGTCATGGACGGCATTGTCGCAAACCGCGCTCTGCGATGGCCGACTGTCGCGGCTTGGAGGCCCGCTCGTGCTCGGGTTTGCCGGGCGGAGTCTGCAAGAGAAGAACTGCGCAAAGACAAAGCGACAAAGCGGCGTGGACGATTTGCTGTCTCTGAAAACCGCCGCTCCCCGGCCGCTGCGCCCGGGCAAACTCACTGCATGCCGAATTCCTTGCGCTTGAGGTAAAGCTCTCCCAGCGTGCCGATGACTTGATTCGAAATGCGGGTGTAGTCGCCGCTGCCCTGCAATTGCTGCAGCGCTTCTTTTTGATGGTCGTCCAAGGCTTGCTGCACCACGCCCGCCGCAACCCGGTGGAACGCGGCATGCTCCTCAAACAGCCGGGTGAACAACTTTTGCGTGTCGGTGGACAGTGCGGGGCGGCTCTCACGGATGCTGTAGAGCCATTTTCCGAGGTCGCAGCGGTTGTCGAGCGCGACAACCGAGGGATCGAGTGTGGAGCAGGAGCCGCTGACGCAGTCATGCAAGCGTTTTTTCCACGCTTTGTGCGCATTCGTCGCGGAGAAAAAATTCAGTTCCATGCCGTCTCCCATGTCAATCATCTTCAGAACAGAGCATGCTGAGGTGTTTATCAGCGCACACCGGAACTTTACAATTGAGATAGGCGAGTCGGTATGTTTTTCATTGCGTGCGGTCATGTCTTGCCGCATGTCGGGCGCATCCAACATGCCGCAGTGACGCGATGCGGTAGGCTGGCGCGATGTCATGTGATGTGGAGCGAGAGATGCATCAAGAACCAAAACATGGGCCGCGCTTCTGGTTCGGCAATGGCGTGCTGGCGCTGGCCGCGCTGTTTCTGCTGTTTCTCGATCAGGCTGCGCAATGGCTGGGCACGGGCGCGGTTGCGCTCTGGATGGGGCTGGTGGCCGTGGGTGTGTACCTGATTGTGAAGGACGGCGGCAAGTGACTGCCGGCGCCCGAGCCTTGGCCTTGATGCGGCCTGCCGCGGTCAGCGAAAGAACAGCGCGCTCATCACCAGGCCGATGCCCACGATGCTCCAGCGCATGACCTCGCGCGGAATGCGGCGCGCCAGGCGTGCGCCGACGTAGCCGCCCAGCAGCACCGCGGGCAGCATGAGGGCCGCCCAGCCCCAGCGCACTGTGCCTGCTGCTGCGTAAATCCCGACGGCAAACAGCGTGAGCACGGCGGAAATGGCATTTTTGAGCGCGTTCATGCGGTTGAGGTTGACCTCGCCGATCAAGGTGAGAAGCGCCAGCAGCAGCACGCCAAGGCCGCCATTGAAATAGCCGCCGTATACGCTGACGGCGAACAGCCCGGTCATCGCTTGCAGGCCCGAGGCATGCTCTTCTGGATGCCGCCCGATGAGGCGCAGCAACGCCGGGCCAAAGGCGAACAGCGCCGTGGCGAACAGCAGCAGCCAGGGCACCAGCGTGCGGAACGCATGATTGCTGGTGGCGATCAACAACCCCGCGCCGATGCCGCCGCCGACGAGGCAGACGAGCATCAAAGCGGCCATTCCCATCGCCCGCGGCCGGCCCAGATCCTCGCGGAATCCCCAGGTGCTGGCCAGATAGCCGGGCAGCAGCGCCGTGGCGCCGGTGGCGTTGGCCGCGACGGGAGGAACACCGGCGTAAATCAGCGCGGGCAGGGTGAGGAAGCTGCCGCCTCCAGCAGCCGCGTTGAGCGCAGCGCCAAAGAACGCTGCGGCAATGACAAGGGCGGAGGTCAATAGATCGTCAGTCATGAGAAGCATGCGAAGAAATCAAGCGCAGGCAACGTTGCGCGCGGCCCGCAGGCGCGAAGCGCGCCCGGGCATATGTAGTCCAATGCAGTCTTTCAATTTGTTGCTCGAAAAGGTTTTTCCAATGGCCACCAGTTTGCTTGCCCTGCTCGATGACATCACCACCGTGCTCGACGATGTTGCGGTGCTCACCAAGATCTCCGCGAAAAAAACCGCAGGCGTGCTGGGCGACGATCTGGCGCTCAACGCGCAACAGGTCACTGGCGTGGAGAGCAACCGGGAAATTCCGGTGGTCTGGGCCGTCGCCAAGGGGTCGTTCATCAACAAATCGATTCTGGTGCCGCTGGCCCTGGCCATCAGCGCGTTTGCATCCTGGGCAATCACTCCGCTGCTGATGGCGGGCGGGGCGTATCTGTGCTTCGAGGGCGTGGAAAAACTGGCGCACAAGTGGTTTCACAGCAGGGATGAAGAAGACGCGCATCACGCCGAACTCACCCGCGCCCTGGCCGACCCCAAGGTGGATTTGCTGGCGCTGGAACGGGACAAGGTGAAAGGGGCCGTGCGCACGGACTTTGTATTGTCGGCGGAAATCATCGCCATCACCCTCGGGGCGGTGGTCGGCGCCAGCTTCACCACACAGGTGGCCGTGCTCGTGGGCATTTCGATCCTCATGACCATCGGGGTCTACGGCCTGGTGGCCGGCATCGTCAAACTCGATGACGCCGGGCTCTACCTCAGCCGTCGGGCATCGGCTGCGGCGCGGGCGCTGGGGCGTGGCATTCTGGCCTCGGCGCCCTGGCTGATGAAGGGTTTGAGCGTAGTGGGAACGGCGGCCATGTTTCTGGTGGGCGGCGGCATCATCAGCCACGGCTGGCCCGCGCTGCACCACGCGAGCGAAGCGCTCGCGCACAACGTCGGCCCGGCGCTGGGCTGGCTCAGCCCGCTGCTGTTCGACGCGGTGGTGGGCATTCTCACCGGCATCGCGGTTCTGGGGGTGTGGATGCTGGGGCAGACGCTGTTTCGGCGCAGCGCGGCGCATTGACGCGCGCCGCGCGCCAAGACTCAAGCCGCCAGCAGGGCGGCGAGTTGGTCCTTGAGGAGCAGCCGTTCTTTTTTCAGGCTTTCCAGGTGCGCATCGTCGGCGGCGCGCACGCCCTCCTCGATTTGCATCACGTCCTTGTTGATCTCTTCATAGCGCTGCGCCAATTTTTGGAAATGGCCATTGCCGGATTTCAGCGCGTGAATCTTGTCAGCCTGCGCCGGGAAGTCATGGGTCAGATCGTGCGGGTCGAGTGTCATGAGGACGTCCTCCTGTGTTGTTGAGCAAGGCTTCACCATAGAACGGTGCGCGCGGGCGCGCCACCGCGGTGCGCAAACTGCCCGCTTCACGGCAGTTCAGGGATTGACTGGCAGCAACACCCACATCTTGCCCGGCCACTGCATGCGCCCGGCAAGTTCTCCTGCCGCCTCGCCTGTGCCGGTGAACAGATCGGCGCGCACCGCGCCGGTGATGGCCGAGCCCACATCCTGCGCGAAGACCAGGCGGTTGAGCGCCTGCGGTGCGGACGTCTTGCCGTCATAGGGCTGCGAGGTGGACAGCCACACCGGCAGGCCGAGTGCAATGGCGCGCTTGTCCACCGCAATGCTGCGCATCGCGGTGAGTGGCACGCCCAGCGCGCCGGTTGGTCCGCGTTGGGGCTGTGTGTCGAGCGCGGCGCTGAAGAACACCACGCGCGGATTGGCGGCCAGCATTTCGGGAACCTCGTCCGGGTGCATCTGCGCCCAGGCGCGGATGGTGGACATGGTGACCGTGCCCTGCACCCGGTCCGTGTCGAGCAGCCAGCGCCCCACCGATTTGTAGGGCCAGCCATTGGTGCCGGCATAGCTCAGCCGCAGGGTCTGGCCATCAGGCAGGCGCACCAGGCCGGAACCCTGCACTTGCAGAAACAGCGCGTCCACGGCGCTGTCCAGCCAGACCACGGTGTTGCGGTCAAGCCGGGCCTGCACTGCCGGGTCGGACTGGATCTGCGCCCGGCTCCAGAAAGGCAGCACGCGCTGCTGGCCGTCCACCCAGGCCACCCGCCCGCCGGTGATGCCGTCCGCCCCTGGCGCACGCGGCGCCAGATCGGCAGGCAGGCCCCACACCGGCACGACATAAGGCCAGGCGCGGGTGAGTGCGCCGTGCAGCACCGGCGCGTAATACCCGGTGATCAGGCCGCCGTTGTCCTTGCCGCTGGCTGGGGTGACCTGCCACGGCGCGAACTGCACCTCGATGAACGCCCGCTGCGCCTGCGTGTCTCCCGCGGGCACAGCCGCTGCGCGTGCGCAGACCGCCGCCAGCGCAGCGGGAAGCCGCGCGCCGCAATCGCGCCGGAAGGCTTGCCAGACGCCGGCGAAGTCGTCCTGCGTCCAGCCGGGCAAGTCAGCCCATCGGGCGGGAAGCAGCTTCACGCCGGGCCCGGTGAGCGTGGTGGCCGTGCCTGGCGGCGTGGCCGGCCAAGGCGCCATCTCTGCGGGACTCGACGTGATGTTTGCGGGCGGCGGGGAGGGCGGCGTGGCGCAGGAGGCCAGCATCAGCCCCAGCACGCCGAGCAGGACGGCACGGGGGTGTCGCAACAGCCCCGGTCGGTGCGGCAAGACGCTCATGCGGATTCGTGTGCGCTGGACGCCGCGTGTCGCGGCGGGAGAATGAAAGTCCAGGGCCTGCGCCACAGACGCCGGGCAATGCTGGCGTAAATGGCGCGGCGCTCTTTCACATGAATGCCGCGCGCCCGCAGCGCAAGGCGGTAAGCCAGATAAAAGCTCACCCCGACGTTGAGCACGCCGTTGACCGCAATGCCGGCCAGCGCCCACCAAAATGCCGGGTCATTGACCACCGCAGGCCCCAGGCTGGCGCAGGCTGCACCGAACAGTCCGGAGGACAGGGTGACGTGTCGCACCTGAAGGTCGATGCCGAAAATGCGGAAAAACTCGGGTGTCAGGCCGAGCAGCAAGCCGAGCGAGACATTGCCCGCCATCACGCCCACATTGCGCCGCCACCAGGCGGCCCAGCGCGCCGCCCGCTTGGGCCCAAGACGGCGGCGGATGCGCGGGTTCCAGGTGATGGCGCTATCCAGGCGGTGCAGCACGAAGGCGTTTTCCGCCCAGCCCGCCATCACGCTCGACAAAAACAGCAGCACGCCGGTGAACGCGGCAAACAGCGGGGTGGGGCCGAGCAGCGACAGCGAATGCAGCTCATGTTCGGCCTTGGGCACAGGCAGAAACTGTGGGCCGAACCACGCCAGCCCGCCCAGGCCGAGCAGCAGCGCCACCGGCATGACCAGCAAGACGTTGCCGAACACCCCGGCAGATTGCGAGCGGGTGAGATTGGCCACTTCGTCAACAAAATGCTCCACCCCGCCGGGCTTGGACAGCTCACCCAATCTGTCGGCCAGGGCCGGGGCGGTCATGGCGGGCTGCTTGGTGGCGATGGTCCAGTGCAGCAATTGCACGATCACAAAGCTCGCCGCGTAGTTCAGTCCGGCGAGCAGTCCGGTCCAGAACAGCGCGGTCTTCAGTCCGAGAATGCCGATCTTCACCCAGGTGGTGAAGCCCATGATGAGCCCGCCGCCCATGGCCGCCCAAAGCATGGCGCGGTATTCGCGGCGGTCTCGGGTGATGTAGTGTTCGCCGGATTCGGCATGGCGCTCGGCCATTTTTTCCGCGAGCAAGGCGGTGTTGTG